>CALBNA010000284.1 GCA_937896205.1 uncultured Campylobacter sp.
TTTTTAAGCTTAGCATTCCGATATTTATGGGCTATTTTCCCCTCGGCGTCGCTTTTGGGATACTAGCCAAAAGCATGGGCGTTAGCGCATTTATCGCCATAGCGCTTAGCACGCTAGCCTACGGCGGCGCGGCGCAGTTTATGATGCTCTCGCTTTTTAGCGCTGGCACGGGGCTTTTAGAGGTTTTTATCGTGAGCTACCTTGTAAATTTACGCCATACTTTTTACGGACTCACACTTTTAAAAGAGTACAAAGATCTCAAATTTCGCCTTTTTAATATCGCGACTCTCACGGACGAAACTTTTGCGATATTTAAGGCGCTCAAGATCACGGACGCGGCGGAGCGTAGCTATGTCTTTACTCGGCTAAATTTGCTCTCGTGGTTTTACTGGGCGGCGGGTACGGCGGTCGGATGCCTGGCCGGCGGACTGATAAAGGTCGATACGAGCGGGCTTGAGTTTAGCTTAACCGCGCTTTTTATCGTTATCGTGATGGAGATGTTTAAAAACGATAAAAATTATAAAGTGCTGGGCGCGGCGTGCTTTTTCGGAGTCGCCGGCGTAGCGCTCATGCCTGCCAAAGCGATGCTGGTAGGCTCGATGGCTCTTTGCTTTGTTTTTATTTTAGTTTTTAAGGATAAGCTTTGATAAGCGTGAGTTCTAGCGAGTGGATGATATTTACCGCCGTTTTGCTAAGCGCATTTGCGACCTTTTTGACGCGAGCTGCGCCGTTTTACGTCATCAAAAACTATAAACCGCGTCCGTGGCTAACGGCCGTGGAGCGACACATGGGACTGATGATAATGGTTATCTTGGTGTGCTACGGACTAAGAGACGTCAAATTTGACGTTTATCCGTACGGACTAAACGAAGCGGTAGCCGTTTTTAGCGCGGTTTTGATTCATCTGAAATTTAAAAACACCTTGCTGAGCATTGCGGCTTCGACGGCGATATACATGACGCTTATTAGAATTATTTAAGTGAAAATAAAAATTAAGAATTAATAATAAATTTAAGTAATAAACGCTAAAATTCTCGTAACATCTCAATACAAGGAGCAAACATGCGTTTTGCGGTAAAGGCGGTGATTTTCATGCTTTTAGGAGCGACTTTGGCTTTTGCAAAGCCGACGATTTACATTCTGGCCACGGGCGGCACGATAGCCGGCAGCGGCTCAGGTGCTCTTGATACGAGCTATACATCTGGAACCGTTACGGTCGATAAACTGATCGCTGCGGTACCCGATATCAACAAGATCGCTACCATCAAAGGTGAGCAAATTTCAAATATCGGCTCTCAGGAGATGAACAACGAAGTTTGGTTTAAGCTAGCAAACAGAGTAAACGAACTGCTAACTAGCGGCAAGGCCGACGGCGTCGTCATCACGCACGGAACGGATACTATGGAGGAGACGGCGTATTTTTTAAATTTAGTCGTCAAAAGCGATAAACCTATCGTTATGGTCGGCGCGATGAGAAACAGCGGCTCGCTAAGCGCGGACGGCCCGCTAAATATCTTTAACGCCGTAAATGTCGCGATGAATAAAGAAGCCGCAGGCAAGGGCGTAATGGTCGTGATGAACGACGAGATCCACGCGGCTAGAGAGGTGACCAAAACCAACACTACCGCTGTCGATACATTTAAATCTCCAAACAGCGGCAAAATCGGCACCGTGTTTTACGGCAACGTCAAATTTTACATGAATCCTACGCGCAAACACACCGTAAATTCGGCATTTGACATCACGAAGATCAAAGAGCTGCCAAGAGTCGATATCATCTACAGCCACTCAAACGACAACCCGGACTTCGTAAACGTAGCCGTGAAAAACGGAGCCAAAGGCATCATAAATGCCGGCATGGGTAACGGAAATCCATTCCCAAGCGCGCTTGAGGCTTTAGGCGAAGCGGTCAAAGCCGGCGTAGTAGTCGTGCGCGACTCCCGCGTAGGTAGCGGCGAGACCACGCTAAACGGCGAGGTAGATGACGGCAAATACGGCTTTTTGGCTAGCGACAACCTAAATGCGCAAAAAGCTAGAGTGCTTTTGATGCTTGCGCTTACGCAAACAACCGATAAGGCTAAGATCCAGGAGCTTTTCCTAACTCACTAAAATTTGAGTTTGAGCGGATATCTCGTGGGCGCTTTTAAATGAGCTTTAATTTTTCTCAATCAACAGCCTACACGGCTAGTCTCAATCGAAAAATTATGCACAACATTTAAAATCACCTCACGATATATCCGCCTTATTTTATATTGAGGCAAGGTTGTTCAAAGCGGGCAACTTGCCATCTCATTCGCAAAGCAAAATCCATCTTACCTAGTTTCGCGATACTTCCGCTTTGTTTTCTATCGCGGCGTATTTGCTAAATTTGCAATCCGCCGTTTCTTTTGTAATTTTTTACTTCGACGAATTTATTTCAAATTTGAGCTCAAATTTAAGATATTTTACGCACAACTTAGCTAAAATTTGCCCTGTTTGCACCACAAAACCAGCAAAAGGAGCACAAAATGAAAAAATTTCTACTCATCCTAACAAATCAGCCGTATAACGGCACGGACAACGCGTATAACGCATTGCGGCTAGCGGGAGCGCTCAAAAACAGGGGCGAATACGTCAGGATATTTCTGATGAACGACGCGGTCGATCTCGCGCGAAATAGCACGCAAAAGCCCGAAAACTACGACTTTGACCTCGTGGCAAAGCTAAAAGAACTACACGCAAACGGCGTAGCGCTAAAAGTCTGCGGCAGCTGCGAGACTAGATGCGGTCTGCACGCAGGAGAGCCGTACTTTGATAGCGAGATAAAAGGCAGTATGGATATCCTAGCCGTCTGGGTAGCGGAGTGCGATCAGGTGATGACTTTTTAGGCTGCCGTTAGCGGCAAATTTGCGTTAAATTTGAGATTTTTTAAGGAGCAAAAATGGGAATGAGCGCGCACTACTACGCCTATGCGCAAGATGATATAGAGGCGATCAAAAATGGCGGCGGCGACGATGTCGAGGCGCTGGACGAATACGACCTGGATAAAATGTGGGACGCGATGCATAAAACGCTAACTGGCAAAAATATGTTTGAGGCGATGAGCGCGGGCGAGATTTTCGCGACGCCAAACCCGCTTAGTTGGGCGATATTTGGACGCGGCATGGCTGGCGAGGAGGGAAGCGAGGCTGTATCTTACGTGGACGCAGATGACGTAAAAGCCGTAGCTAAAGCGATGCAGAGTACCGACATCGGCGCGCTTTTAGCAAAAGTAAATTTTACGGGCTTCGGCGAGGCTGGCACATACCCCGAGATATGGGAGTACGAGAGTGAATTTGAGGATATCAAAGCCGAGCTAAAAGAGCATTTTAACGGGCTTTTGAGCTTTTATCAAAATGCCGCCGACAAAGGGCTTGGCGTGCTAATCGTAATAGCATAAATTTTACGGCAAAATCCCGCTAAACGGTCGGCTAATTTTAGAGCCGTTTTGCAGGATAAATTTAAACCCGCATGTATAAAGTCAAAATTTGCGGGTTTAAATTTGTGCGCTCAAAGATAAGCTTGCTAAATTTACTCTCTGCGCCTCAAAAAAACGCAAACAAATGCCGCCGTAAAGCCAGGTAAATTTCCCGCCTGAACACAAAAAAGGAAATTTCCCGCCGCGACCCAAAAACGCAAACGACGCTTTAAGCAAATTTTGTCAATTTTCCGCCGCCCACCCGCCGTTTTTTATCTTAAATTTATTAAATTTGATTTACTATTTCTTCAAAATTTAAGGCCCACTATGAACTACCTGCTTTTTATCGTTACATTTTTTCCGATTAGCCTGATGCCGGGTATCAACATGACCTACGTGATGAGTATCGGCATGAGTCTAGGCTACATG
>CALBNA010000285.1 GCA_937896205.1 uncultured Campylobacter sp.
TCGTCGGCAGCGTCAGATGTGTATAAGAGACAGGCTACAAAACCGCTTGCAAAACGCCGCCTTATATCTTGTTTGCGTTTTTATCGCCTGCGAGCATATCCCGCGCATGACGGCGGCGAAAAATATCTCGCTTTACCTCGCGCTTGTTTGCGCGATCTGTCTTTATTTCACGGATAGGACGCGATTTGCCGCAAGAGTCGGGGTAAATTTCAGTCTTTCTCGCGCGCCAGCGTTTTGTCTTATCGCATTTACCTTTTACGCGTTTTTGATCTCGGCCTTTCCCTACGCGCCGCAGTTTGATTCGCTGGGCAACGCTGCGGGCGAGTTTGGGCGCGGATTTGCTTTTTTGCTCATCGTCTACGTCGTGGCAAACGGCGAGACCGATCAAGCAAAATCATTTTTTTACGCGCTGATAGCGGCCTTTGCGGTTATTAGCATTTACTACGCCGCGCCGCTTTTTAGCGAGTTTGAGAGGCTTGGTAGCGCGAGCGAATTTGACGCGCGGGTCGTGCGCCGAGCGTATGCGGACTACGTGGATAGATTTTTGCCTTTTGCGCTAGCGGGAGCTTTTATTTTTAGGCGGCTTTGGGCGCGAGTTGCGTGCGGCACGCTTTGTCTAGCAGCCGTAGGGCTTGATGTTTTGAGCGGCGTTAGGGGCAGCTGGGGCGCGATGCTGGTTTGTTTTGTTTTGTTTGGTTTTTGTTTGTATATCTTAGGCGGCGAAGCGAAGCGTAAATTTAAACTCTTTGCCGTTATTTTTGCCGTTTGCGTCGCGGGCGCGTCGGTGGCGGTTTTGAGTTCGCCCACGGCGATGTATAAATTTTTGCAGATCGGTATAGTGAGCGAGGCAAGTCTCGAAAACGAGAGTATGAGGGAGCGTATCGCGGGTGCGGGCTTTAGCTCGGGGCGCGATTTGATTTTAAAGGAGCGCTTGCCGCTGCTTTTTGCTAGTCCGCGCGCGATAACTGGGCTTGGATACGGCAAGGAGCAGTACGACGCCTTTTTGCGGGGCGAGGCGGACAAGGGCGCGCAGATCTCGATGATGCAGACGAGGCCAAACGGCGAGCGGTATTGGTTTAACGACGAGCCTTTTTTTATCGGACACTACTACTACTACGGTGCGGTCGGCACTGCGCTGATGTTTGGAGGCTTTGTCTCGCTTTTAGCATATTCGTTTAGGCATTTTTTACGCTCGCGCGAGCTGCTTTTTGCGGCGATTTTTATCTCGTTAGCGTGTTATTTCGGCGTGCGCGGGCTGTTTGAAGCGATAAATTTACGCATACTTTATATGTTTTATATGCTAGGATTTTTCGTCTTGCTAGCCACGCGGACAGAAGCTAAAGGAGGCGGCGTTGAGCGTTAGCGTTTTGATGTATCATCACGTTTTAAAAAAGGGCGGATTTATCGCCTCTAGCGTAGAGGATTTTGCCTCGCAGATGCGGTTTTTAGCGGAGGCGGGATATAAAACTTTAAGCGCGGCGGAGTTTACCCTGTACAAAAAAGGCGAGCTAGCCGTGCCTAAAAAAAGCGTCCTCATCACCTTTGACGACGGTTGGAAGGACAACTACGTTTACGCCTACCCGGTCTTGCGCGAGTTTGGGCTGCGGGCGACGATATTTTTAGTGACGCAGTGGATAGAGCGCGCGAGCATGCGGCGGGGCGAGTTTATCGAGCTAACTCACTCCGAATACAAAAAAGCAGCGCCCCAGCGCCCGCAGGACGTATTTTTGAGTCTTAACGAGATAGCTGCGATGCGGGACGTTTTTGACTTTCACTCGCATACGCATACGCATTTTGACGAGTATTTCGGCGCGCTCCCGCCTGAGGAAAATTTCGCTCGGTGCCGCGAGTTTATGCGCGCAAATTTTGGCATCGAGGATAAAATTTTGTGCTGGCCGCGCGGCAAATACGACGAAAATTTGATCCGTCTAGCTAGGCAGGCGGGCTACGAGGCGTTTTTCACGACGCAGCGAGGTATAAATAGACCAGGCGGCGACCTATCTGCTATCAAGCGCATCGCCGCTAAAAAGGACGCTGCGTGGCTAAAGCGCACGCTTTTTATCTATCAAAACGACATTTTGGGCGGTATATACTCGAAGATAAAGAAGTAAAATTTTGCTCTAAATTTTGAGTAAACTTTGGGCATTTTGACGAGTCTAGCTAAAATTTGGCCCAAATTTGAGAGGCGCGAAATAATGGACGTAATTTCGCGCGGCGGCGGGCGCGCGTTTGCTTCGCTGGCGGCATTTAAAGGACTGTTATGAAATTTCGCAAACTTAAATTTAAAATCCTAGCCGCGGCGCTACTTTTGGCGGCGATACTTGGCGCCGCATTTATCCGCATCGTGCCAGATTTTTCCACCTCGCGAGGCTTTGTGATAGTTTCTCTCTCCGACTACGACAAATACAAGCAGGGATACTGCCTCAAAGAGGATAGAATTTTACCCAAAGAGGAGCGATTTAAGCGCGGAATTTTAGATCTTTTAAATAGACGTATGATGTTTCAAGCCGTCGTTACCGATAAATGCTACTATGTATATGGCAGCAAGACTTGCAACTACGGAAACAGAGAATCTGCCGTTAAAGTAGGTTTTTATGAGACGGATAAATTTAATAACGATGATTGGCTGGAAGTTCTATCCAAAGAGTATGAGATAGAAAAAAGTGAAGATCAAGCCGCTTGGCCATACAGAAATATTTTTGTCGAGAAATTTCAAATGAAGCCGGTAAATATCGCAGAAAAGTTAAAAATAAATTTAGATGGCAGATCAGCCGGTTTTGAGGAGCCTATAGTAGAATACGGCGGTTTACGTGAGTATATTTTATATTTCGATAAAAGCTTTATATTGTATGATAATTTTGAATTTAGATATGCCACGATTACGATATACGAAGGAGATACCATAAAAGATTTGTCAGAATGAAAACAATATTATGACAACACCATAGAAAATGAATCACGCGAAAAGAATTATTATTTAAAAATCGATACATGCGGCAATAGCGATTTTAAAATTTATGAAAACAATGTCGAAGAAATAGCGGATCGCCTGGTAAGGGAAGATTTGTTTAAAGGTGGCTGAAAAGCTTTGATTGAAAAATTTAAAAAGAAGCAAAATATAATGGGTGCGGAGCAAAGGTATAAATTTCACAGGACGGCGAGATATTTGCTGGCGGTGCCGATGGTTTTCTTGCTTGATTGGTGGGCGGCGGCATTGATTTTGGAGGTTTTGCCTTTTGAGGGCGCGCTAAGGATTGCCGTTTTTGCGGCAATATTTGCGATTTTGGCTTGCACACTGTTTTGGTATTTGTTTAAAAGGTATAAAAACTTTAAGCTAAGCAAGCTTTTTGTAAAAAATCCAAATCTTAGTTTGCTGCTTTTTGCGGTAGAAAATTTATCGCTCGGCGCTTTTTACGGCGGGTTTTTGGCATGCCTCGCGGCGGGGTATTTTTGGGGCGAGCGTGCCGCCGGCTGGAGCGTGGCGTTTGCGTTTGCATTTGCGCCCGTTTGTTTGATCGTTTTCGTGATCTCGTATGTGTTTAACGAAAAGAAAGCCTAGGCGTCAAATTTAAGCACCCAAATTTATAAAATCAAGAAGCTCAAATTTGACGGCTAGCGTTCAAGTAAAATTTGACTTTGCAAGATCCGAGCCGATAAATTTGATCGTCAAATTTGACCAAAGCTGTCAAATTTACCGCTAGCGGCTCAAATTTACTCGTAAAATTTAGCTAAAACGGCCGTATGTTACAAAGCGCGCTTAGCTTTGGCTCAAATTTTCCCTGATTTTGCTTTTTATCGCCTCTAGCTCCTCGCCCTCAAATCTCATCAGCGTTCGCTCCACGCCGTGCTTTATCATCCCCTCTTTATCGCACGGCACGAAGTCCCAGTCCTTTTGAAACACCGCGTGCTTGCCCATAGTTTGGTTGCCGTTGCGCTGCGTGTAGCCGCTTTCGTCCAGATCGTTGTCCCACGGCCCCCACTCAAACGCTCCGCTAGGCCCAAACAGCGCGATCACGGGTACGTCGTTGGCCGCGGCTAGGTGCATGATCGCCGTATCTACGCCGATGAACATCGCAGAGCGCTTTGATAGCGCTGCGGTTTGTTTTAGGGTGAGTTTGCCGCCTAGATTTACGGGGCTAGAGGAGCACAGCGCCAGCACGTCGTCCAGCTTTTTTAGCTCGGCGTCGTTGTTATCGGCCGTTAGCACCACTCGCGCGCCCAGCCCCTCGCAAAAGTCGATGATATGCGCCATAGTTTCGTCGTCCGCGCACTTAAACATCCAGCGGCTAGTTAGATGCACGTGGATAAATTTAAGCGGCAAATTTAGATGACTGATGCACTTGGGGTCAAAATATACGCTCACTCTTTTGCTGCTAGGCTCGTGTCCTAGCGCGGCCAGGGCGTCTAGATTACGATCCACGGTGTGGCGCAAGCCGCCTATTTTAGGGGCTTTGTGCGTTATTATTTTATTCACGGTCTTGTTTTTGCCCTCAAAGCCCACGATGGTTTTTATCTTGGCGTATTTTGCGACGATGATGCCGCGGTCGCCCGTCGTGGTCTGCACGGCGATGTCGTATTTTTGCTTTTTGATAGCGCGGATAAACTTTAGCTCGCGCCAAAGTCGCTTGAAAAAGCCGACCTCTTTTATATTTGCTCGGTCGTAGATATGGATGTTTTGGATGTTTGGGTTGCCCTCGATCATCGCCTCAGTGCCTTTGTTTAGGGCGAAATCTATCTGCGCGTCAGGGTAGATGCGGCGCAGGTTTTCGACGAGCGGAGTCGTGAGCAGCACGTCGCCGATGTTTCTAAATTTCATAACTAGGATTTTGATTTTTTTATCTTTCATTTTACGTACTTCCAAAATGTGTATTGCGCATAAAGCCTTGCTATCACGTAGCCGCGCCAGCCCTCGCGCCAGCCGCCTTTTAGGAAAAATAGCTTAAAAAACGTCCACGCGGGGTTTAAAACTGCCTTAAATTTGCTTGATTTTGCGCCGAGGCTCGAGTAGCGATTTTGCTTAGCGATAAACTGCTCGATGCTGTCGTAGGCATAGTGTTTGAAGTGGTTTTTTAGCCTGCCGATTTGATTTTTGGCGGCGGTTAAATTTGCGCCGTTTGCGGTGTTTGCTTGGATTTGTTCGCCCGTTTTTGCCACGCTTTTTAAAACGACTTTTTCATGTATCTCGCGCCCGTCAAACTCCGCCCGCGTCTTATCAAAAAACCTGACCGTGTAGTCTGGATAAAGCCCCATCGTGCGCACTTCTTTGCCGAAAAAGATATTTGCGCGGGCTACCTCGTACGCGCAAAACTCTGGACGCTGCAAAATTTGCAAAATTTCCTCCCTCAGCGGCTCTAAAATCACCTCGTCGCTATCTAGCACGAAAACCCAGCGATTACGCGCTAGATCCACGCCCAGCTGCTTTTGCGCGCTAAATCCCAGCCATTTTTGCTTGTGAAATTTGACGTTTTTAAACCCAGAGCAAATTTGCTCCGTAGCGTCCTGCGAGCCGCTATCGACCACGACGACTTCATCTGCAAATTCGCAGCTTTTTAGCACCTCGGTGAGGTATTTTTCGCTATTAAGCGTGAGGATAACGACGCTTAGCATTTATAAATTTCCTCGTTAAAATGCTTAAACCTTTTGTGAAACCAAAAGTACTCGCCGGGCTTCTCGCGTACGGCGGCCTCTGTGGCGTCTGATTGCGCTTGCGTGGCCTTTAGTACGGCTTCTTCTTTATCAAAATCCCTTACGTCAATCGGTGGAAAAAAGCAAATCTCGCTGAGGTTTGCCCCTTTTCCGCGGATAAATGCGGGCACGATGAGCGCGTCCGTTTTTTGCGCAAAAATGCTAACTGCGGGCGTATGTAAAACCTTTCGTCCGAAAAATTTGACCTCTACGCCCTCGTCTTTGGCGGTGTTTTGATCGACTAGGATGCCGACCAATCGGTGCGCCTTAACCGCTTTTAAAATTTGCTTGGCGCCGCCCATTTTGTCGATGAGCTCGATATCAAAGCGAGTTCGGTTCGCCTCCAAAATGCGCTGCATGACCGCGCTATCAAGAGCGCGTCCGACGATGCTAACGCCGCCAAATTTTGCCGCCATCGCCAGCGAAAAGAGCTCCCACTGCCCGTAGTGCGCCGTTTGCACGATGATCGGGCGACCCGAAGCGAGCGCATTTTTCAGGATTTGCTCGTTTTTAAATTCGACTTTTTCTAGGATTTTTTCCTTGCTTGCGTTTTGGTTTTTTATAAAATTTACCGCAAATTTGGCGAAGTTTTGGTACGTGTCTTTTATGATCTGCTCTTTTTGCGCGGCCGTGAGCTCGTCAGCGTAGGCGAAATTTAGATTTGCCCTGATGATTTTGGTGTGCTTAGCGTCAAATTTATAAAACAAAAACGCGATGAAATTTAAAAACGGATCAAGCAAAAACGCGGGCGTAACGGTAAAGATAAATTTAAAAAATTTATAAAGCCAAAGGTAAAATAAATCACGCATCAAGTAGCCTTTTTGCCGCGTTTGCGATAGTCTGCGGCGCGATATCTCGCACGCAAAAGTCGCTTTTGTCTATCTTTTTCGCGTCTATTTTTTTGCCCGCGTCTAGCGTTAAATTTACGTGCGTAGCGTAGGCGTTTCTGCTTGCGGGTCGGTTGCCAAAAAGCGTGATAGAGGGGCGATTTTGCGCCCAGGCGATATGCGTCACGCCGCTATCGTTGCCGATAACTAGATCGCAGCTTGAGATGAAGCTCACGAGCTCTTTTAGGCTCAAATTTAGAGTTTTCGCGTTTGAGTTTTGGATCAAATTTAGAGTCTCTTTTTCCTCTTTTTCGCCGTTAAAGCAGACGAAAATTTCATTTTTCGGCTCGTCTAGTAGCGCGATAACATCGCCAAATTTATCGTAAATTTTACTTGGCTCGCTAGCAAAAGGAGCGATCAAAATTTTCTTTTTTGAGCTTTTAAATTTACTTTGCGAGGCGCTAAAACAAGGCTGTTTGGCTAAAATCTCATCCTCGCTAAAGCTAAACCCCAGAGCAAAAGCCGTAAGTTTTAAATTTCGCAAGATGATGTTTTTGGCGTAGTCGCAGCTAAATTTATGCCCGTAAAACAGCGCCGCTAGCGGTTCTTTCACGCTAAATTTGTCAAATCCGTAACTGTTTTTGCCAAGAAGCTTCGCAACCACGGCGGATTTGAGAAGTCCTTGCAAGTCGATGACGTAGTCAAATTTGCCCTCTTGCTTGGCAGACGCAATCAGCTCCAAGCTTTTTTTGTATTCGCCGTTTTTTAGCGGTAGCGATACGACGCGCGAAATTTGCGGACAAAGGAATAAAATCTCGCTAAATTTAGCGTCGGCAAACCACGTTATTTTCGCTTTTGGTAGGTGCTTTTTGATAAACTGCAAAATAACTACCGCGTGGACGATGTCGCCCAGGGCGGAGAGCTTGATAACGGCGATGTTTGGGCTTAAATTTTTACTCATTTACCGCTTTTATAAAGATTTTTAGCTATCATTTTAGGCAAAAATAGCTAAAAAAGGTTTGAAATGGCTAAAAATTATATCTGCGTTTTTGACTGCGAAACGGTGCCCGACACCGCGCTTTTGCGTAAAATTTACGGCTTTGATGGAAGCGACGCGGAGGTGGCGAGGCAGGCGTTTGCCGCGCAAAAGGCAGCAAGCGGAAGCGAGTTTTTACCCGTGATGTTTCACTGCGTAGTGGCGATTTCAGCTGTGATGGCGGACGAATACGGTAAATTTTTGCGCGTAAGTACGATGAAGGGTGCAAACGAGCGCGAAATTCTAAATAAATTTATTGGCTTCGTAAACTCGCACAACCCGCGCCTAGTTAGCTTTAACGGGCGAGGCTTTGACCTGCCGATGATTTTAACTCGCGCGATGAGGTATAACGTCTCGTTTCCGAGCTTTTACGAGGTCGAAAACAAGGAGCTCGGTAAAGGCAAATGGGACGGCAACTACCGCGACAGGTACAGCGGCAAATTTCACTTCGATCTGCTCGATCACGTGAGCGAGTTTGGCTCCGTGCGCGGGCTAAAGCTCGATACGCTCTGCGCTAGCTTAAATTTACCAGGCAAATACGACGTGCACGGCGATCAGGTGATGGAGCTGTTTTTTGACGGCAAGATCGACAAAATCAACGAATACTGCGAAAGCGACGTGCTAAACACCTACTGGCTTTTCCTAAAATACGAGCTTTTGCGCGGAAATTTGACGCTGGATGATTACGCCGACGACATCTCGGTGATGAGCGAGTGGCTAGCGGCAAACTGCGCGCAGATGGGCTATACTCCGGTGTTTTGCGAGGCGGTCGATCGCGAACTAGTGCGCCTTGAGACGCAAAACTACGAGGATGAGCCAGAGCTTGACGAAGACGGCGAACAGGCCGGGGCAGAGGAGTACTACACCGAAGAAAATATGCCCGAGATAAATTTGGACGAGCAGTGAGAACGGGCGCAAAAATACGCTAAAATAACGTCAAATCACAAAGGAAAAAACATGAAAATTTTAGTAACCGGAACGGCGGGATTTATTGGATTTCACTTGGCAAACGCCCTCGTAAAAAGAGGCGACGAGGTCGTCGGATACGACGTGATAAACGACTACTACGACGTAAATTTAAAGCTAGCGCGCCTAAAAACGGCCGGTTTTGATGTGAGCGAGATAGACTATGGCAAGCTTACCACCTCAAAAACGCAGCCTAATTTAAAATTTATAAAAGCCGACCTGGCCGACGGCGAGACGATGAAAAAGCTTTTTGAGAGCGAGAAATTTGACTGCGTCGTAAATTTGGCCGCGCAAGCAGGCGTTCGCTACTCGCTCATAAATCCGCAAGCCTACATCGACAGCAACGTTACGGGCTTTATGAACATCCTAGAGTGCTGCCGCCACAACCAAACCGCAAATTTAGTCTACGCAAGCTCTAGCTCGGTCTACGGCCTAAACGAAAATATGCCATTTAGTACGCACGAAGGTGTAAATCACCCGATCAGCCTCTACGCCGCGACTAAAAAAAGCAACGAAATGATGGCGCACACGTACTCGCATCTATTTGGCGTGCCGACTACGGGACTGCGATTTTTCACGGTTTACGGTCCGTGGGGGCGCCCCGATATGGCGCTGTTTTTGTTTGTAGACGCCGCGCTAAAAGGCAAGAAAATCGACGTCTTTAACTACGGCAAGATGAAGCGCGACTTTACCTACGTGGACGACATCGTAAAAGGCATCATAAAATGTATCGACAACCCCGCAAAACCAAATCCCGCGTGGGACGCAAAGCATCCCGATCCAGCCACCTCTAGCGCGCCGTTTAAGGTCTATAATATCGGCAACAACAGCCCCGTCGAGCTCATGGACTACATCAAGGCCGTCGAGCTAAAAATCGGCCGCGAGATAGCAAAAAACTTCCTCCCGCTTCAAGCTGGCGACGTACCTGCGACCTATGCGGATGTGGGCGATTTGGTAGCGGACTTTGACTACAAGCCAAACACTAGCGTAAATGACGGGGTGGCTAGGTTTATCGAGTGGTACTGCGAGTTTTACGGGGTTAAAATTTGAGATTTTTCGCGCTTTTGATCGCCGCCTTTTTAAATTTTACTTTGGCGGCGCAGAGCGAAAACATAAGCGGCACGAGCGCAGGT
>CALBNA010000286.1 GCA_937896205.1 uncultured Campylobacter sp.
GAAGGGGGCGACTTAGTAATTCAAGCCCCTTTCCCCTTAACAATAAAGACTAAAATCCAAATTTGACCAAACAAAATTTAGCACCTTAAAGGTGCGGGTCTCGGCGAGTAAAATTTATAAATTTAATCCCAAATTTACTGCTCGCCAAAATCCTTGCCAAAATCATCTATCTGGTTTAAATCCATCGGTTTTAGCTGATTTTTATTTCCTCTTAGTATATCCTCGACCTGCTCTTTTTGCGATCTTTTTGAGCCCGTAGTTTTGACGTTTTTTAGCGCTTCAAGTAGCTCTTCGATATTTGGTTCGCGCACGGTTTTTAGCGAGATGATGAGCACCTCGTCGATATCTATGGAGTGCTTTTTAGCGGTGTATTTAACAAGAGTTTCTTTAAATTTTTCCTTACCGAGCGAGGTTAGCAGATCCTCGACGTAAAAGCTGCCGATAACGACGTTTAGCGCGTCAAGCACGTATGCTTCGTTGTCCGCGACGTCGCGCCCCTCTAGACGCAGGCTCACGCTTACTTTTTTGATCGAGCTTTTAGCGTCTCTGGAGTACAGATCGGTTTCAAAGTTGTCGATATTTAGCGTCTCGGCAAAGGCCATAACCGCGGCAAAAGCCAGCGCAAAAATCTTTTTCATACGTCTTCCTTAATGTTTTCAAATTTGTTTTCAAGATAGAATTTCTCGACCTCTTCGTCTATTTTAACGACGCTTTGCAAATACTCTCTAAACGGCCGACTTTTGCCGTAAAATATCCTTAGTTTTTTTGGATCGATCGCCCGTGATAGCGCGACGTAGAGCTGCCCGTTGGCAAAGATGTGATTTAGGTCGCACACTAAATTTTCGATGCTCATGCCTTGGGATTTATGGATCGTGATCGCGTAGGCTAGCTTTAGCGGAAACTGAGTCAATGACGCCCTCGCGCGCTCCTCGAGATGCTCGCCAGCCATCACAAACTCGCTCATATCAAATCTAGCTCGCTCCACCTCGACGATCTCGCCGTCAGCTTTTTGCACGATGACGCTTTTTATCTCGCCGCCTTCTTTTAAAATTTGCATTATCTGCCCGCGCTCGCCGTTATAGTACTCGCCCCATTTATTTGAAGTAAAGATGATTTTTGCGCCTATCTTCATCTCTAAATTTCTTGAGATATTTAGCGTATTTGCCCACTTTTCAAACTCTTTTTTATCTAAATTTTCATATTCTAATCTAGCTTGATAGTATTCTTTAAAAGATAAAGGAAGCATTTTTAATTCTATATAACGACCACTTAAAAGAGTTGCAAGTTCGCTTGACATAAAATAAGCATTAGAACCTGTTATATATAAGTCAACATTATCTTTTATAAAAAGACTATCTACAACTTTTTCAAATTTATCCACATGTTGAATTTCATCTAAGAAAATATAATTTTTTTTATCCTCAAGCATTTTAGATTTTATATATTCATAGAGTTTTTTATAGTCACTGAGTTCTTCATAATCTATATCTTCAAAATTGATAGATATTATTTGATTTTGTTCAACTCCATTTTTATGTAAATAATCTTTATATATTTCAAAAAGAGTAGATTTTCCACATCTTCTTACACCAGATACAACTTTTATTATCTGTTTATCT
>CALBNA010000287.1 GCA_937896205.1 uncultured Campylobacter sp.
TCGACTGCGGGCGCGTGGCCCTATCCGGGTAGCCACGTTTACGGCGCGAGCAAGGCGTTTATCAAGCAGTTTAGCCGCAATATCCGCAACGACCTGCGCGGCACCGGTATCCGCGTGACGGAGATCGCGCCGGGAATCTGTAAGAGCGAGTTTAGCGAGGTGCGCTTTAAAGGCGATGTAGCGCGTGCCGCGGCCGTGTATGAGGGGGTCGATGCGATCCTGCCCGAGGATATCGCGCAGATCGTGCTAAGCTGCCTAGCGATGCCCCGTCGCGTAAATATCAACGTGATTGAGGCGATGGCGACGCAGCAGAGCTGGGCTGGGCTTTTTATCGAAAAGCATTAAATTTTAAGGCGAGAAAATGAAAAAAATTCTATTACTAATGTTTTTATCGGTTGCCGCGTTTGCGGTAGATGACGCGACCAGACAGCATAATGCCGAGCTTTTCGGCATCTGGACGCTGGTGCCGCCCGTCGTGGCTATCTCACTTGCCTTTATCACCAAAGAGGTGATCCTGTCGCTTTTCATCGGCGTTTTTAGCGGCACCTATATGCTTGCAGTCGTCGGCAACAATCCGATCTCCGCGCTTGTGGGCAGCTTTACGGATCTGGTCTCGCGCGTGGTGGGCTCGATGGCTAGCAAAGGCAATGCGGGCGTGCTTTTGCAGGTGCTTTGTATCGGCGGCGTGGTCGCGCTCATCACCAAAATGGGCGGAACCAAGGCTGTGGCGATATGGCTGAGCAAAAAGGCTAAAACAGGCGTTTCGGCTCAAATTTCAACCTGGGTGATGGGGCTTTTTGTGTTTTTCGACGACTACGCGAACTCCCTCATTGTGGGCCCGATCATGCGCCCGATAACGGACAAATTTAAAGTCTCTCGCGAAAAGCTAGCCTTTATCATCGACGCAACCGCCGCTCCGATCGCGGGTCTAGCCGTCATCTCGACTTGGGTCGGGCTTGAGATCTCGCTCATAAAGCAAGGCTACGAGCTCATCGGCATAACGAACGTAAACGCTTTTAGTATCTTCGTCGAGACGATGCCGTATAGATTTTACAATCTTTTCATGCTATTTTTCATCGTCTGTACCGCATTTATGGGGCGCGAGTTTGCAGGCATGCTAAAGGCCGAGCGCAGAGCTAGAGCCGGCGAGCTTCATCCTAGACGCGGCGGGGCCATGATCGAGGACGTCGAGGACAAGACGCTAGAGCCTAAAGAAAATATCAAACTACAAAGCTCAAACGCCGTTATTCCGCTTTTGGTGCTTATTTTGGGCGCGTTCGTTAGCTTTTACTTTAGCGGTTTGGGCGCGCTTGAGGGCGAGGCTCTTGAGAGTGCGAAGGCTCATCCGCTTACGTTCCACACTTTCCAAGCTACGTTCGGTGCGGCTGATGCGTCCGTGGCTCTATTTCAGTCGGCTTTGCTAGCTACGGTTGTGGCGATATTTATGGCTGTTTATAGAAAAATTTTGACCGTTCGCGAGGCGATAGAAACCTGGGGCAAGGGTTGGAAAACCATGATAACTACGATCATCATCCTGCTTCTTGCGTGGTCGCTAAGCTCGGTTATCAAGGAGCTTGGTACATCTCGCTACCTAGTCGATCTGCTTTCGCAGTCTACGCCAAAGATCGTCCTTCCGGCGGCGATTTTTATACTGGGTTCGTTTATCAGCTTTTCTACCGGCACCAGCTACGGCACGATGGGCATTTTGATGCCGCTTGCGATACCGCTAGCTAGCGCGGTCGGTATACACAGCGGACTACAGGGCGACGCCTTGCACGCGTATATGATAGTAAATATCTCAGCCGTTCTAACGGGCGCGATATTTGGCGACCACTGCTCTCCGATCTCGGATACAACGATACTCTCGTCTATGGGTGCTGGGTGTAACCACATCGATCACGTCCAGACGCAGATGCCTTATGCGCTTGCGGTTTGCGCGATTAGCATTTTTGCGGGATACTTCCCGACCGCGCTTGGCCTAAGCATCTGGATAGTGCTTCCTTTGGGGCTTTTGGTGACGGCTTTGGTTGTTAGATTCGTCGGGCAAAGGGTTTAAATTTGCCCGATAAATTTTGCAAATTTTTAGGAGAGTGCGGTAGCTGCACCCTTGATATGTCTTACGAGGAACAGGTTAAATTTAAAACCGAGTTTATAAGGCGTGAGTTTGAGCCGTTTTATAGCGGCGAATTTGAGTTTTTCGCCTCGCAGAGTGTTGCTTACCGCACCAGAGCGGAGTTTGGAGTCTGGCGTGACGGCGAGGAGCTTAGATTTACGATGTACGGCGCTAAAACCAGGCGCGTCATGATAGATGAGTGCCCGAAAGTAGCCGCTCCTATCGCAAATTTGATGCCGCGTTTGCTTGAGGCGCTTGCGAAAAATCAAATTTTAAAAGAGAGACTCTTTGGTGCCGAGTTTATTTCGTGCGCGAGCGGGATACTAGCGACGCTGCTCTATCATAAGCGCCTAGGCGAAACCGAACAGAGCGAGATAGAGAGCCTAGTGCGCAAATTTGCCGATCTGAGCGTAACGATAGCGGCGAGAGCAAAGGGGCAAAAGCTGCTAAGCAATGAACTAAATTTAGAGGACAGCCTAAACATCGGCGGCAAAATTTACAAATTTACATTCGGCGACGGAGCTTTTATCCAGCCAAACACCGCCGTGAACGAAAAGATGATCGCATGGGCGAAGGGGTGTGTAGAGCACGGCGCGGATCTGCTTGAGCTTTACTGTGGACACGGCAACTTTACCGTTCCGCTAGCGGAAAAATTTAAGCGCGTTTTGGCAACCGAAATATCCAAAAGCTCGATCGCAAATGCGCTCAAAAACTGCGAACTAAACGGCGTAGATAACATCAAATTTTTACGAATGAGCGCCGAGGAGCTGATGAGCGCGTTTGGGCGCGAGCGCGAGTTTAACCGTCTAAGAGAGCTTGATATCTTTAGCTACGATTTCTCGCACGTTTTGGTCGATCCGCCGCGCGCGGGACTCGATGATAGCGTGATAAATTTCATCAAAAACTACGAAAATATCATCTATATCTCCTGTTCGCCGCAGAGCCTAAAGCGCGATCTAGCGCAGCTTGCCCTAACGCACGAGGCGGTTAAATTTGCCGTGTTTGATCAGTTTGCAAACACCGCTCATATCGAGTGCGGCGTGCTTTTAAGGAGTAAAAATGCCTAGCGAATTAAGGCGAATTTTATCCTCCGCTAAAAATATCGCGGTCGTGGGCCTTAGTCCTGATGAGAGCAAGCCTAGCAACGAGGTGGCAAAATTTCTCATCGAGAGCGGTTTTAACGTGTTTCCCGTCTATCCAAAATTTGATGAAATTTTAGGGCGCAAGGTTTATAGAAATTTGACTCAAATAGACGAATATATCGACATCGCCGTGATGTTTAGAAAGGGCGAGTTTGCTAGCGAGCTAGTAAAGGACGCCGTCAAAAAAGGCGTGAAAACGCTGTGGCTACAGCTGGGTATAACAAACGACGAAGCAGGAGCGGTCGCTCGCGAAAACGGGATAAATTTTGTGCAGGATAAGTGTATAAAAATCGAGCTTCAAAGGCTTAATTAGGCTAAATTTGACGGCGACGCGCTATTTTAAGGCGTAAATTTGAAAATTTGATCAAATTTAAAAGCGTTCTAAAAACCAAATAAAAAATTAAAACGCGGTAGCGCACGATAAAAAATAAAGAAAA
>CALBNA010000288.1 GCA_937896205.1 uncultured Campylobacter sp.
GCGTCGGTGTCATCAGTTAGCATCGTAAAGATTTCATTAGTCAAGTTTTTCGTTAAAGCCTTGGCTTCCTTCATCATATTTATCGAAAATTCGTTTAGTAGCTTGTTTGCTTTGGCTTTATCTTTTTTGTAGAGTTTGACGTATTCGTCTTCAAATTTAGCCTGTTTGACCGCGAGCGCGTCCTCAAACTCCTTGTAAGCCTTTTTTACGACCGGCGAATACTTATCGTAATCCATCATCACGAGAGTTTGTAGCTTTCTATACGTCCAGTAGATCGACTCGTCGTCGGCCTTATACGAGCCTTTGTCGTAGCCGTCTATAAATTTATCCAGCCCGTAGTAATACGGCAAATAAACGCCAAGATCAGACATACCAAGCGCCACGTAGGTCACTCGGCCGATCTCTTGCGGTAGCCACGGGCGCACCTGCATCACGTGCGACTCGTAGGTTCTAAAGACGCTTACGGCGCGGTAGATATTTTTTTGATTTTCGTCTTTGCTTGCGTAGTTATCGTACGCAGTGCCGTCGTAGTGGGATCTAAGAGCGTTTTTTAGATCCTGTACGCTTAGCTTTTTAGCCGGTTTTAAAAATACCGGATAGTTGCCGCCGCCAAGGGTCTGCTTGTCTTTTAACTCGGGATTAAACATCTGCTGCACCCAGCAAACGCGCGGATAGTTGTAGGTCACGTCTCTCTCGTCGTCTCTGGTGTAGGCTTTCGTAAACTGAAATTCGCCGTCTTTTGCCGGATCGTAGGCGCCGTTATCTTGGGCAAATTTGATCAAATTCTTTGACCCCATGAAATTTGGATCGTTTTCTTTGTAGTTTTGCAGTCTACCTTGGTTTGCGGAGACGAAGTACTCGTCTTTTGGTAGTTTAACTGCCATCCAGTGATGACCGGTGCCAGTTTCAAAGTACCAAAGCTCGTTTTTATCCACAAACACTACGCCAAAACCCTCTCCCGCGCCCGTAGTTTCCACGATTTCGCCGAGCAGCTTCACGCCCTCGGCTGCGCTTTTCATGCGAGGCAGCAAGACGTCGGGGATATCATCCTCCGTGATGCCCGTCGCTTCGTTATACGGATCGATTTTTAGCAGTTCGTCTTTAGCGTAGATGGTCTCGGTACCGCTGATACCAACGCCTGCGTCATTGTAACCGACCGCGCCGTGAAGCTTGGTGTGCGAGTTTGCTATCGTCGTGTATCTCATGCCCTCTTTTGGTAGCGGATATGTAAAATCATTCGCCCCGTCATGCGCCTTTGAGCTGTGGACGCCTTTTTGATTGGTTTTTTTCGGATGTATCAAAAATACCTGCGCCTTTATCGCCTTGCTATCGGCACTCCTGGCTATCAACATCGAGCCGTCGTCGGAGGCTCCTTCTCCAACCAAAATAGTCGTGCAAGCTAGCGCGTTTGCGCAAAATATCGCACTTATTACCGCCGCAGAGGCGAGAAACTTTATCTTCATCGTTACTCCTTGATTTGAGATAATAAATCTAAGTAAAATTATAGGACTAAAAATATTAATTAAATCTAAAATTTAAGCTATTTTCAAGATTGTATTGTAAATTTGTTTTGCGTTTTGACGCGTGCCCCGTCAAATTTAAATTTCTTAAAGGAATTTTGGGTATAATCCCACTCTTACGCGTAAGGCGTAAAAGAAATTTTAAAAGGATTAGTATGCCTAAGATGAAGACAGTTCGCGGCGCTGCTAAACGTTTTAAAGTGGGCAAAAACAAGATCAAAAGAGGCTCTGCTTTTAGAAGCCACATTTTGACTAAAAAATCTCGCAACCGCAAGAGAGATTTACGCTCGCCTCAGTACGTAGACAGCACAAATGTCGCAAGCGTCAAAGCGATGCTCGGAATTTAAGTTTTTGACGAAAAGTCATTCCAAACTCCCCCAAATTTGGGGCAAGACTCACTCAGTGAGCGCCGATTTGTAAAGGATAAATATGGCAAGAGTAAAAACAGGCGTAGTTAGAAGAAGACGCCATAAAAAAGTTTTAAAACTAGCTAGAGGTTTTTTCAGCGCTAGACACAAACACTTTAGAAAAGCTAAAGAGCAATTAGAAAGAAGTTTGGTCTATGCATACCGCGACAGACGCCGCAAGAAACGCGACTTCCGCCGCTTGTGGATAGTGCGCATAAATGCTGCGTGCCGCCTAAACGACATTAGCTATTCGCGCTTTATCGCGGGACTTAAAAAAGCAAATATCGAGCTTGATAGAAAAATCTTAGCCGATCTAGCTATGAATGACGCAAAAGCTTTCAGCGAGCTAGCTTCAAAAGCAAAGGCTGCTTTATAATACCCAGGGGCGGTTTCCCGCTCCTTCTCTTTTTAATAAACATACAACTTCAGGCTTTATCTTTTTTTATTGGTTTGTTTTGCTGCTAAATT
>CALBNA010000289.1 GCA_937896205.1 uncultured Campylobacter sp.
TTTCGATCCGAAATGGCGCTACGTCTTTACCGCCCTTTTTATCGCGATGAGTTTTGCCAGCGCGCAGCTCGTGTTTGAGATTTTTAGCGTGACGGGTATCGTGTCTAGGTTCGTCATTTACGGCTATTTTCACGCGATTTGGTTTGCGGTTTTCGTGCTTTTAGTCGAGATTTTCTACTCCCGCAGAGGCTGGTGCCGCTACGTCTGCCCTATCGGCGCGACGTACTCGCTGCTAACCCGCACTAACGCCGTTAAAGTTAGCTGGAACAAAGATCGCTGCGACCACTGTTTGGTCTGCATCGATACCTGTCTCGTGCCGCACGTGCTAGAGATCACGAAGAAAAACGCCAAAACGGGCGAGGATGAAAATAAAAAAGAATTTCGTCTCGTGGGCGGCGACTGCACGCTTTGCGGGCGCTGTATCGACGTGTGCCACCACGACGCGCTGAAATTCGACAACGGCTTTAAAAAGCTCATCTAAAAGGATAAATTTGATAATCTTAAAAGACATCACTAAGGCTTTTGGCTCGCAAAAGATACTGCAAAACGTAAATTTAAACATAAAAAAGGGGCAAAAAACGGTCGTGCTCGGGCAAAACGGCGCCGGCAAAAGCTCGCTAATGCGCATAATCCTGGGCGAATTTAAACCAAACAGCGGCGAGGTGCGAGTAAACGGCTTTGATCCTTTTACCGCGCGCAAAGAAGCCCTTAGCGTGATATCTTTCGTTCCGCAAACGCCGCCGCCGCTTAAATTTAACCTAAAAGAGCTTTGCGAGTTCGTCTGCAAAAGCTCGGGCGTTGCGCAGGAAAATATAGAGAAATTTTGCGAGAAAATGGAGCTTGATCTAAAAGGAAATTTTCACAAGCCCTTTTACAAACTCTCAGGCGGTATGAAGCAAAAAATGCTAATCGCAATCGCCTTTGCTAAAGATACCGAGGCCATGATGTTTGACGAGCCCACGGCAAATTTAGACCCCAAAGCCAGGCGAAATTTCATGGATCTACTGGGTGAGTTCGCGCGCGAAAAGACGCTGGTTTTCATCTCGCACAGGCTTGATGAGGTGCAGGGCATGTCAAACCGCTACGTCGAGATGGATCTAGGACGTATCATCAAAGACGAGCCGATCGCGCAAGGAGGCAACCGTGAATAACCTCCTACTCATCGCCAAACTAGACGTCGCCGAGTCGCTGCGCTCGCGCTGGTTTCTCATCTATATGCTAGTTTTTATGGGGCTTATCGTTACTTTTATCTTTAGCGGCGTGACGGACTCGCGGGTGCTCGGCTTTAGCGGACTTACGCGGCTTTTGCTGCTTTTTATCCAAATTTGCATTATCATCGTGCCTATTTTTATCCTCATCTCGACCGTGCGCAGTATCAGTGCCGACCGAGATACGAATTTGCTTGAATACATGCTTAGCTTCCCCGTTAGCCTGGGCGAATACTATTTCGGCAAGGCTTTGGGGCGTATTTTCGTTATTTTCGTGCCGCTTTTGCTCTCTTTCGTTTTAGCCGTAGTTGCCGGTTTAGTTAAAAAAATCGAAATCCCGTGGGATATCCTAAGCCTCTACACTGCCCTACTTTTCGCGCTTAGCTTCGTGTTTTTGTCGTTTGGATTTCTCATCTCCTCGGCTATCAAAAATCAAGAAATGGGTCAAGGCGTCGCGTTTTTACTCTGGCTTATCTTGCTAGCGTTTTTGGACCTCGCGCTGATCGGCTTTTTGATGAAAAGCAACGTGCGCGAGGATATCATCTTTTTTATCGCACTCATTAACCCCATCGAGGTCTTTAGGATCGCAGCGATTAGCCTGTTTGATCCGAATTTAGCCGTTATCGGCGTGGCGTCAAACTTCGTGCTAAATAACTTTAGCGTATTTGGCTTCGTGCTTTACTCGATTTTTTACCCGCTGATTTTGGGCGCGATTATGCTTGTGGGCGGATATTTTATCTTTAGTAGCAGGGATTTGGTGTAAATTTAGCTAGTCTGCGGTGGCCGAATTTGGCGTTTAGGCAGGCTAGCTAGTCGTTTTATCAAGCAAATTTGACCGCGCATGCGGATAAACCGCGATGAAACGACGCTATTTTTTACGCTATCCATAGTTATGAGGCGTATTAGATTTAAATTTAAAATTCGCCTTTTATTTTATCGCGGTGATATATTTATCGGACGCCACTTTACCGACCGGCGGCTGGGTATCTTGACCCCATATATAGTAGCTTAGCAACTGTTTTGAATAGTCGTCGTTTAAAT
>CALBNA010000290.1 GCA_937896205.1 uncultured Campylobacter sp.
ATGCAGGAGTAACCCGCATTTTGTTTAAATTTGCCGAATTTGCGCTTTAGTTCTTGGCGTAAATTCGGCTAAAATTTGATGATTTTAAAATATAAAATCTGATTTTCCGATACGAATTTTCTACTAGCTTTTTAAATTTGACGCGTAAATTTACCCGCACCTTTACGGCGCAAACCGCCGCAATCAAACCGCACCGTCAAATTTACGCAATCAAATCAAATTTGACTCGCCCGTCAAGCCGTCGCGCTCGCCCAAAAGGGCGTTATAAAACCCGCGAAACTCAAATTTAGCCCCGCCCGATAACAACCCAAACCGCACGCGCCGACCCAAATCCACGCCCTAGCTTTAAGGAAAATATTATAAAATACGCGTTTTATTTTTAAAAAAAGGAAATTAATGCGTAGAGCTTTTGAAAAAATCCTGCTCTTTAGCAACAACTTCACGCTGCTTCCCGTGGTCTTTGGCTTGCTTGGCGCTATCGTGCTTTTCGTCATCGCTAGCTACGACGTGGGCAAGGTATTCGTCGCCGTTTATCACTACTTTTTCGGCGATTTTCACCCGGAGAACTTCCACTCCGACGTCGTTGGCGCGATCGACCTCTACCTCATGGCGCTGGTGCTTTACATCTTTAGTTTCGGCATTTACGAGCTGTTTATCTCCGAGATCGAGGAGCTCAAGCAGTCCAAACAGAGCAAAGTCCTCGAGGTGCACTCGCTAGACGAGCTCAAGGATAAACTGGGCAAAGTTATCATTATGGTGCTTATCGTTAACTTTTTCCAACGCGTTTTGCACGCAAATTTCACCACTCCGCTTGAGATGACCTATCTCGCGGCCTCGATTTTGGCGCTTTGTTTGGGACTTTATTTCCTGCACAAAGGCGAACACTGAGGCCTTTTGCGAGCCTGGCTTCGGGCTCGCTTTTTAAATTTCGATTCAAATTTTACCGCCGTGCCGTATGTGAATAACTTTTAAATTTCGCCTTTCTCATTAAGTTTTATTTCAAAATTTCTCCAAATTTAAAGCTATATAAATTTAAGTTCTATTTTAGCGATAAATGCCGATTTTAAGGGCTTTAGAGATTAAATTTAAGATTACAAAATTAACCAAAATAATATAAATTATTTCACTTTTCACTCCGTGAAAAAAACGTGAAAAGTTACGTTTAATTTTAGTCTTTTTTGAGCAAATTTGACGCGATCAAATTTGATCGGCACGACCCGCATCTTTACGTCGTGAATGTTTTTGGTATAAATTGAGAGTCATAAATAGAGAGTTAAATTTGACGCCTCAAGATAGGTATAAATTTAAAACGGCGCACGCTTACCGCATACGCCGCCAAGGGGTAATCTTTATCAAAATAACGGCAATAGAGCCGCCTAAAATCAATCAAATAGCGAATTTACGCTTTCGTTGTGATACACGCGTCTGATCACTTCGCCAAAAATCGGAGCGACGCTGAGCACTTTTATCTTTTCGTTTTCCTCACGCAGCGGTATCGTGTCGGTTACCACCAGCTCGTCTAGCGCGCTATCTGCGAGGTTTTCATAGGCCTTACCAGAAAGCACCGCATGCGTACAACACGCCATCACCGATGTCGCGCCGCGCTCTTTAAAGACCTTAGCCGCTTTTACTATCGTGCCGCCCGTGTCGATCATATCATCGACCAGGATCACGTCCTTACCCGCTACGTCGCCGATCACGTTCATTACTTCGCTCTCGTTAGCTTTTTCGCGGCGTTTATCGACGATGACGATATCCAGATTTAGGGCTTTTGCGACGCTTCTAGCGCGCGCGACGCCGCCGATATCGGGGCTAGCGATGATAGGATTTTTGAGATTTTTGTTTTTGATATGGTCGTTAAAGATGATCGAACCGTAGAGGTTATCGACCGGGATGTCGAAAAAGCCCTGAATTTGGCCCGCATGAAGGTCGATCGTGACAACTCGGTCGATGCCTGCAGTTTGCATCATATTTGCCACGAGTTTTGCCGTGATAGGCACGCGAGGAGCGGCCTTGCGGTCTTGGCGCGCGTAGCCGAAATACGGCACCACCGCCGTTATCGAACTAGCCGAGCTGCGTTTAAGCGCGTCGGTTAGGATCAAAAGCTCCATCAAATTTACGTTTGCGGGCGCGCAGGTAGGCTGGACGATGAAAATATCCTTGCCGCGCACGCTCTCGCCGATCTGCAC
>CALBNA010000291.1 GCA_937896205.1 uncultured Campylobacter sp.
AAATTTACCTTAGGGCGTTTAATTGATATTAAATATTATAACCGTATAAAGCTAAATGTTAGATTAAATTTCGGTTATAAATTTTTTTTTAGCAAGTTTTGGGTATAATCGGTCTCTTATCAAAACGCGTATATCCGCGCTTTAAAAGTTTAAAACGGAGAAAAATTTGGAAAAGATACGAAACATCGCCGTCATCGCTCACGTCGATCACGGCAAAACTACGATGGTTGACGAGCTTTTGAAACAATCGGGTACTTTTAACGAGCACCAAGCCGTCGGCGAACGCGTGATGGACAGTAACGACATCGAGCGCGAGCGCGGCATCACGATCCTCTCGAAAAACACCGCGATCCGCTACAAAGACACCAAAATCAACATCATTGACACTCCGGGCCACGCCGATTTTGGCGGCGAGGTAGAGCGCGTGCTAAAGATGGTCGACGGCGTTTTGCTGCTCGTAGACGCACAAGAAGGCGTAATGCCGCAAACTAAATTCGTCGTGAAGAAGGCGCTCTCGCTCGGCCTTCGCCCGATCGTCGTCGTAAATAAAATCGACAAACCCGCAGCCGATCCGGACCGCGTGATAAACGAGATTTTCGACCTTTTCGTGGCGCTTGAGGCAAACGACGAGCAGCTAGAGTTCCCAGTCGTTTACGCGGCGGCTAGAAACGGCTATGCGAAGCTAAATTTGGCCGACGAAAACGCAAATATGCAGCCTCTTTTTGAGACGATTTTGTCTCACGTTCCAGCTCCTAGCGGCGATATAAACAACCCTTTGCAGCTTCAGGTTTTCACGCTTGATTACGACAACTATGTCGGCAAAATCGGCATCGCACGCATCTTTAACGGTAAAATTTCTAAAAACCAAAACGTAATGCTCGCTAAAGCCGACGGCACAAAAACTACGGGCAGAATTTCAAAACTCATCGGCTTTTTGGGTCTTGAGCGCCGCGACATCGACGAGGCGCAAGTGGGCGATATCGTAGCGATAGCGGGCTTTGAGGCGCTGGACGTCGGCGATAGCGTCGTAGATCCAAACTCTCCTATGCCGCTTGATCCGCTAAAAATCGAGGAGCCTACGCTTAGCGTCGTATTTAGCGTAAACGATAGTCCGCTAGCGGGCACCGAGGGCAAGCACGTAACCTCAAACAAACTCGACGAACGTCTAGCTAGCGAGATGAAAACCAATATCGCGATGCGCTACGAAAACATCGGCGAGGGTAAATTTAAGGTTAGCGGCCGCGGCGAGCTGCAAATCACGATTTTGGCCGAAAACATGCGTCGAGAGGGTTTTGAGTTTTGTCTCGGGCGTCCGGAAGTCATCATCAAAGAGATCGAGGGCGTGCGCTGCGAGCCGTTTGAGCTGCTAGTGTGCGACGTGCCGGACGAGTTTAGCGGTACCGTGATCGAAAAACTAGGACGTAGAAAGGCCGAGATGGTCTCGATGAACCCGACCGGCGACGGACAGACCAGGATCGAGTTTGAGATCCCGGCGCGCGGACTCATCGGCTTTAGAAGCCAGTTTTTGACCGATACGAAGGGCGAGGGCATCATGAACCACAGCTTCCTTGAGTTCCGTCCGCTCATCGGTAGCGTCGAGCACCGCAGCAACGGCGCTCTGGTGTCGATGGAAAACGGCGTAACGCTAGCATATAGCCTCTGGAACCTGCAAGATCGCGGCATACTTTTTGTCGATCCGCAAACCAAAACCTATGTGGGCATGATCATCGGCGAGCACAGCCGTCCAAACGATCTGGACGTAAACCCGATCAAGGGCAAAAACCTAACCAACGTACGCGCTAGCGGCTCTGACGACGCTATCAAGCTCGTACCGCCTAGAAAGCTAAGCCTAGAGCGCGCTTTGGAGTGGATCGAGGAGGACGAGCTGGTCGAAGTCACGCCGACAAACATACGCGTGCGCAAACGCTATCTAGATCCTACTATGCGCCGCAGAATGGCAAAAACAAAAGAATAATTTTTATAAATTTAGCCTGCAAATTTACGCTTTTTGTGGGCTAAATTCCCCTCTTAATTTCCCTGCAATATTTTTCCACCCGCTTTAAATCTGCTCAAATTTGATGTCAAATTTTAATTTTA
>CALBNA010000292.1 GCA_937896205.1 uncultured Campylobacter sp.
CGGTCTCGTGGGCTCGGAGATGTGTATAAGAGACAGAGTATCGACCGCTGTTTTTTCATCGTTTGGCTCAAGCCCCACGATGACTTTGGCGTGCCCTTGCGTTAGTTTGCCCTCTTTTATATACTCCTGCGTCACGGCGCTAAGACTCAAAAGTCGCATAGTATTTGTTATCTGAACCCTGCTTTTATGGATGATGTTTGCGAGCCCGTCCTGCGTGATTTTGTATTCATCTATTAGCTCTTTGTAGGAATTGGCAAGCTCGATCGGATTTAGGTCTTCTCTTTGAATATTTTCTATGAGTGCTAGTTCGCGAAGGCTTTGGCTTTCGATGTCGGCGACTATAGCCTTTATCTTACTTTCGCCTAGTAGCTTAGTCGCGCGAAATCTCCTCTCGCCCGCGATCAGCATATAGCCACCATCTTTTTCTATGACGATGATGGGCTGGATAAGACCGTGTTTTTTGATACTTTCGCTAAGCTCCCTTAGTGCCGTTTCGTCGAAATTTTTACGCGGCTGATATGGATTTTCTACGATCAGGTCTAGATCGATATCTTTTACTATATCGCTGTTGCCCTCGTTTAGCTCAGCTTTGTACGCAAGCTCCACATCGCCCAAAATTGCCTCTAGTCCACGCCCTAGTCCGCCTTTTTTAGCCATTCGTTATCCTAAAATACAGCATGCCAAATTTTGATATGCTACCGATCCGGGTGATTTTATGTCGTATAAAATCACTGGCTTACCAAAGCTCGGGCTTTCGGCAAGCTTTACGTTTCGCGGTACTATTACGAATTCATCGCCCATATCCTTGTTTTTAAACAGTTTATTTTCAAAATGCTGCTTTAAATTTGCCACCGTTTCCTTGGCGAGGTTATTTTGCGAACTGTACATAGTCGGCAAAAATCCTTTGATATTTAGCTTCGGATTTATGGTTTTTTTGATGATTTTTACCGTATTTAAAATTTGCGCAAGCCCTTCCAATGCGTAAAATTCGCACTGTATCGGGATTATCACGCTATCGCTAGCACTTAGTGCGTTTACGGTGATACTGCCTAGCGCCGGAGGACTATCGATAATGATGAAATCATACTGCCCCTCGACCTCTTCGATCTTACTTTTTAGTATCTTTTGATAGTCTTTGTTTTGTTCGCTTAGTTCTTGCTCGATGCCTACGAGACCGATGTTTGAAGGCGCTAGAAAAAGCGTCGGTATCTCGGTTTTTAGCACTATTTGAGACAGCTTTTTACGGCCGGTGAGTACGTGATAGATGTTGTACTCGTAGTCGTTTCTACTAAAACCCATGCCTGTCGTCGCATTTGCCTGCGGGTCGATATCGATGAGTAGGACTTTTTTTTCGGCTACCGCTAGCGATGCAGCCAAATTTACCGCCGTAGTCGTCTTTCCGACGCCGCCTTTCTGGTTTGCG
>CALBNA010000293.1 GCA_937896205.1 uncultured Campylobacter sp.
CTTCTTGCCCTACGAGTTCGTTTGCGCCGCCATTGAAATAATCGTTTTGGATATCGATTAAAACTAACGCCGTTTTCATGCGCGTTCGCTCGCAAACTCCGCGATCTTTTCAGGCGTGAAGCCGAAGTATTCAAACAATGCGCCCGCCTTGCCGCTCTCGCCGAAGCTCTTCATCGAGTAGATCTCGTCGGCAAATTTATACCACTCCAGCGCGCTTGCGGCTTCGACGGCGATGACCTTGGTCGCCGAATCTATGATCTGATCTACGTACTCGCGCGGCTGCTCGCAAAGCAGGTCGAAGCACGGCGCGGAGACGACGTTGGCGCCGATACCGCGAGCGGCTAAAATTTCAGCCGCCTTGACGCAAAGCTCCACTTCGCTGCCGCTAGCTATTAGCGTGATTTTGGCGTTTTGCGCGCGTTTTAGCAGATACGCGCCGTTTTCTACGCCGCCAAATTCGCCCTTTTCAAGCGGAGCCAGGCCTTGGCGGCTTAGCACGAAGGCGCTTGGAGCGCGTAAATTTAACGCCGCTTTCCAGCAAAGCGCGTTTTCGTTGCCGTCGGCCGGGCGGAAGGTGTAAAAGTTCGGCATCGCGCGTAGCGTGCTAAGCTGCTCGATAGGCTGGTGCGTCGGGCCGTCCTCGCCTACGCCGATGCTGTCGTGCGTAAAGATAAAAAAGTGCCTAACGCTCATCAGCGAGGCGATGCGCACAGACGGTTTTAGATAGTCGCTAAATATAAAAAACGTCGCGCTAAACGGCAAGAAAAGCCCATATCTGGCGATTGCGTTGTTTATCGCGGCCATAGCGTGCTCGCGGATGCCGTAGTGGATGTTGCGGCCGTTAGGGAAGTCGCCCATGCCCTTTAGCTCGGTTTTGTTTGACGGCGCCAGATCCGCGCTACCGCCGATAAAGCCCGGTAGGGCGCGCGCGATCTCGTTCATGATGATGCCGTTGCTATCGCGCGTGGCTAGCTTTTTGCCGCTAAAATCAGGGAAATCTATCTTGCTAAAATCAGGGTTTAGCAGCGCGTTTAGCATATTTTTGCTCTCGGCGCTTAAATTTTGCACTTTTTGATTCCACTGAGCTTCGGCTAGGTCGCCCTTTTCTATCGCGGCGCGGAAGCGAATCAGCACGTCCTCGTCAATAGCAAATTTGCGCTCAGGATCAAAGCCTGCCGCGATTTTAGCGGCCTTTATAATTTCCTCGCCAAGCGGCGCGCCGTGGCTATGGTGGCTGCCCTCTAGCTCGCCCGCGCCCTTTGCGATGCGCGTGTTTGCGATGATGAGATACGGGCGCTCCTTCTCGGCGGCTTGCTCGAGCGCAAACTCGATCTGATCGTAGTCGTGGCCGTCGATGCGAGCGACGTCCCAGCCCTGAGCCTCGAACCTTGCCTTCACGTCCTCGCTCCAAGCGATGCTCGTGTCGCCCTCGATCGTGATGTTGTTTGAGTCGTAGATCAGCACGAGGTTGTCTAGGCGCAGGTTGCCCGCGACCGCACAGGCCTCGTAGCTGATACCCTCCTGCAAGTCTCCGTCGCCGCAGAGGCAGTAAATTTTATGATCGATGACGACGTTTTCAGGTTCATTTAGCAGATTAGCCGCGTATTTTGCCGCCATAGCAAAGCCCACCGCATTTGCTACGCCCTGCCCTAACGGCCCCGTCGCGACCTCGACGCCTTTGGTGTGGATCTCGGGGTGACCCGGTGTTTTGGAGCCTAGCTGACGGAAGTTTTTTAGATCATCAAGGCTAAGATCGTAGCCGCTAAGATGCAAAAAGCTATACACGAGCGAGCTTGCGTGACCGCCGCTAAACACGAGCCTATCGCGGTTTAGCCAGTTTGGATTTTTAGGATTGTGATTTAGAAATTTAGCCAGCACGACCATGACGTCCGCTAGCCCCATCGGCGCGCCCGGATGCCCGCTATTTGCCTGCTGCACCATATCCGCGCACAAAAACCTTATCGTATCAGCCATCTTTTTTAGCATTTTTTCTCCTTAGTTTTTATGCGATTATACGAAAATTCGGCTTAAATTTTACGCTTTTAACGCCGCCGTAAATTTTAAAAACTCGGCGAAATTTTCCTTTTTCTCTTTTAGCTCAAAAGGTATCTTATGCTCTTTTTCGCCGATTATTACGGCATCCTCTTTTACTTCGATTTGTGCGTCCCTGATTTCGTTCCACGGGCTAAAAACGGGCTCTTCCATCAGCTCGCGGCTAATTAAGTCCGCGCTCGTCCAGTATCACGCCGTAAGGCTTACCCAAAAGCGAGCGATCAAGGCTGTGAAGCATCGGTGAGACGGGCTTAAAGACGCTAAGCGATTTTGATAGCAGCTTCGTCTCGTCAAGCGGCGTTTTTAGCGCTTCGCCCAGCTCAAGCTCCAAAATTTTATCCGCGATCGTACGCTCCTCGGCCTTAACGCCCTCCTCTAAAACTGCCTGCAAGATCGCTTCCAGCACAGTTTTCATCGCCGCTTTCATCTCGTCCTCGATTTCAAATTCGCATTTTTCCAGCTCTTGCCACGCGAGATTTTCCAGCTCGTTTTGCAAATACTTATCGAGCCTAAACGCCGCCGCTACCTCGTCTACATTTACGGCCGACGCATCAAATTTAACCAAAAGATGTCTTTCCGTGAGCAAAAATCCTATGCTTTTTCGCCCGATCATCTGCGCATGCACGTCGATAAACGCGAGCGGCCGGGCACCATAAAATTTAGGAGTTTTGCTATAATCCACGCCCTTTTGCAACCCTAGGCTTTTATCTAAAATTTGCCTCGTAGCTAGCGCGAAAACCTCGTTCGCATCGTCCCAAACGGGGTGTTTTGCGCATCCTAAAACCAAAACCTTTTGCGCGCTCTCGTCTAGCGACGCTCAAATTTGCTCTAAATTTCGCATATTTCTCCTAAATTTTATTTAAAAACCATCATCCGCCGCTCGTCAAATTTAGACGCCAAAATCCACCTCACAGCCAAACGTCATCGCATCATCGCGCGAAATTTGAACGATACACGGCTCATTCACGAGACGGCTCGCACTTTTCGTAAAACCACTCGAGCGTTTCGTTTAGCTTAAACTCGTCGCCGTCTAAAAAATACTGCTTGCTGCTTTTGATCGCGTTTTCGCCCGCAGCCACGTAGTCGCCGATGAATCCGCGATCCATGACGTCGCGCGCCAAGATGTCTGGTTCAAAGACGTTTACCGTCTTTTGCGTTTCGCGCCATTTGCCGCTCTCATCAGGCTCGCGAAGTGCCGAAGATACGTTATTTCCCGCCTCGTCGTAGGCGTAGACATACTCGCGCCGCTCGCCGTCTGACATCTCGCGATTTTTTATCAAATTACCGCGCGCGTCGTAGCTAAGCTCGTTTTCAAACACTATCTCCCAGTGCTGCGACTCCTCGCGCCAAAACAACGAAGCGGAGTATTTTTGCCGACCTTGCTCGGTCTCCTCGCGCACGTTTTTGTAGCAGCCGTTCCACTCGCTCTTTGCGGCGTCCCAGCGGCATCTAAGATCGGTAAAGCGCCTAAACTCGGGCTCTATTTTTTGCACCGTCCTCTCCTGCGGCTGCCACGCGTCCTTGCTCCACGTAAAATTTATCTCGGTGCGCGCTCCGTCCGCAGTCGTAAAGGCTGCGTGCTTCGTCTGCGGCACCCATTTGCCGCGCCATTTATAACCCTCGGAGCTAGCGTAAACGTCGCCGTTATAGCGGTATATGGATTTTTCGTACGGAGTCCATTTTTTGGCTTTGGCGCTCCACTCAAAGGTCGCTATAAGCGCGGTTTTGTGGTTTTCGTCATAGAGTCTTTTGATTAGATACGTCGGCGTCCATTTGCCGTTTTTTAGAGTAAAATTTTGAGAGATTTCCGTCGCGCCGGTTCGCTTTTCGACGATTTTTTGACCTTGATTTAGTTTGCCGTTTTGCCCCTGGACACTGACATAAACAAACGCGCCGTCCTTTGTTCTTTCAATTCTTGAAAGCCCTATTTTGCGCCACTTGCCGGCGCCAAAGTCCCACTCGTACTCGGTGCTGCCGATTTCTAGTTCGCCTCTTTCGTCAAATTTGACCGCGCTTTTCGTCCTGCGCCTGCCGTCGTCATTGATTTCGTCGTAGATTTTTTCTAGCACGCGAGTCTTCGCGTCGTAAATTTGACTAGATTCGTATTCGTAGCGCGGCACGGCGCCACCCTCCGTTTTATAGCTCGTCTTTTTTAGGCAAATTTCGCCCGCCGCAGATAACGGCACCGTCCAAATCGCCGCAAAAATCGCTATCGTCCAAAAACGCCTCATAGCCGCTCCTTTTAAATTTAACCGCGAGCGATGCGTAAATTTAGCCGCCAAACGGCGTCAAATTTGACGAGCTAAATTTATGTTTGGGCGCCCGTCAAATTTAAGAAAAATCAGATCGCCCCACCGCGTCAAATTTACCGCAGTTAGACCGCTCGCGGTCGCTAACAAAATATCATTTAACCTTTTTATACTTCCACGTCTGCTCTGAGGCGAGTTTAAATTTACCGTCTGCTGCGACGAATTGCTTAAAGCTAGTCACCGCGTATCTACTAGGCATCTCAAAGGACATCAGCGAGCCGCCGTGTCCGACGTCGTCGGCTAGTATATGCGGATCAAAGGTCGTCTCCAGGCGCTTATTTTGCACCCATCTTTTGCCGTTTTCGTCGCTAGCTAGCTCGTAGATATCCACGCTCACGTTATCGCCGCGCTCGTTGTAGCCGTAGACGAACTTCTCACTGCCGTCCATCGTGTCGTATCGCTGCGTTAGCAGACGCTCGCCGCTCTTGTCGTAGATGCTGCGGTTGGAGTACTCCTGCTTCCACTCTTTGCGCTCTTTATCCCACAAAAACGCCGCCGTCTCGAAGCCCGCGCCCTCTACGACCGAGACGCTTTTGCTGTTGTTTTCCCATGCGTTTTGCTCGGGGTTCCAGATGAGATTTATCGTCACGTCTTTGCCGCTAGAGGCGTCGTAGTCGTGCTTTGACATCTCGTCATAGCGCCACGCGCCGCCCTCAAATACGCTTCTTACCTGCTCGTATTTGCCCTTCACGTCTCCCGCAACAGTGCTTCTTTCGCGGTTTTGCCACGCGCCGTTTTCATAATCCCAGCTCTCATAGCCGCGCGTCTGTCCGTCCGCACCGTAGAGCAGCTGAGTTTTTGACTTAGGCTGCCATCTTTTGCCGTCCCAGACGCTAAGCACGATGAGCTCGTTCTCGCCGTATGCGTTCTCGACGGTTTTGGTTAGCGCGGCTTTTTGCCATTTGCCCTTTACCAGCTCGTATCTGATCTCTTCGCTAGCGTTTTTTAGGTACTTTGTGATGATTTTGCTGGCATTTTCCGGCACGCCCCTGATAAACGAACTAGACTCCTGCGTGAGGACGCCTTTTTTATAATCGGCTTTATATTCGGTTACTTTGATCCATTTTTTCGCGGTAAAATCATAGCTATAGGCTTCAAATTTCGTCATCTCGCCGGCTTTGTTATAGTAGCTGATCTCTTTGTGTTTGCCCTTTAGGCCGTCTGCGAGCTCGGAGCTGCTCACCAGCTCTAGGCGGCGAGCTTTGGCGTCGTAGCTTTGTTTGGTTTCGTAGCTAGAAGTCGGCTCCTCAAAAGTTTTTTGCGCGGTGCTAGCTAGCATGTAGTCGTACTCTTTGGCAAACGCCGCCGCACACAAAAGCGCAAGCGATAAGGCTATTTTTTTCATTATCTCTCCTTTTGATGAATTTAAAAGATTATAGCATAAAAAGGGCGCCGAATTTTGCCGAATTTACGGCGGCATCGGCACGGTTTGCGAGATAGTTTATTTATAATGCGCAGATAGCGTTTTGTAGTTATGGATAAAATTTGCGAAATTTGACGGCTCAAATTTAACCGACTCAAACGCAAATTTAAGTCGAATTTACCGCAAATGCTTGTCGATGAGACCCGTCACGATAGCGCGGATACCCGCATGCACGCCGCCTAGCTCGCGCTCTATCTTTGCGATGAGTTCGTTTTTGGCCTGCACCGCGCCCTCCACGCCAAGAAGGTTGGTAAAGGAGTTTTTTGCGCCGTCGTTATGCGTCGGCTTACCCACCGTTTCGGCGCTTTGCGTTGCGTCGATGATGTCGTCTGCGATCTGAAACGCTAGCCCCAGATCAAGCCCGATGTCGTATATGCGAGTAGCCTCCGCCTCATCTAGTCCCGCCACGACGCAGCCTGCTTGCAAGCTCGCCGCGATAAGGCGCGCGGTCTTATGGATGTGCAAAAATTTTAGCTCCTCAAGCCCTAACTTTTGATTTTCGAAATAGCAATCCACCGCCTGCCCCAGCGCCATGCCGTAGATGCCTGCGTTGCGGCTTAGGATCTCGACGCATTTTATGCGCGCGTCCGCATCCAGCGGAGCCCTTGCTATCTGATAAAAGGCGTGGGTGTTTAGCGCGTCGCCCGCTAGGATTGCCGTCACTTCGTCAAATTTGACGTGCAAGCTAGGCTGCCCGCGGCGCAGATCCGAGTCATCCATCGCAGGCAGATCGTCGTGGATGAGCGAGTAGCTGTGCATCGTCTCAAATGCCAGCGCGACATGAAACGCCGCCTCTTTGCGCTCGGGACGCACCGCCGCTACGACGCCAGCGACTAGCATCGCGCGAAAATGCTTGCCGCCCGACTTTAGCGTGTATGAAAGCGCCTCGTCAAAGCACGGATGAAAGCTAGGCGAGCTCGGTAAATGCGCACTCAAAAACTCCTTAAACTCAGCCAAAAGCGCGTCCTGATCGGCGGCGCTGGCCGCTGGTTGCTGTAAATTGGCGCCCGAAGTAAAAGACGAGCCTTTTGCCGCGTTTAGCGAGATCAAATTTGATCGGTATTTCGGGCTTTGAGTCGGATTTTCGGAGCTAGTTTTGGCTTTGGTCGAGTTTAAAATTTGAGAGCGATTTTGAGACAAGCTCGCGCGCGAACTACGAGCTAAAATTTGATCCTTCGGCAGCGCCTGTGACTCGCTCAAATTTGACGATTTCGCCGCGCTTTGAAGGCAAATTTGATCATTGCCGCTAAATTTTGATTTTACCGCTAAATTTTGATTTTGCATCTATTCTCCGTTTTATTTTTGCCGACTGGCCGGGGGCAGGCTAAATTTCTCAAATTTAGCCCACAAAGGCGTCAAATTTGCCGCCCGCGACTACCGCGCGTTGTAAAAAAAGTCAAAGCCGTTGCGTCTAAATAGCAAATTTTGACCGCCGCCTTTAGCGAGCAGGCTGAGCGCTTCTTTGCGGCTTGAGACCGCCTTTTGCCCCACTTGTATCAGCTTGTCGCCGACCCTGACGCCAAATTTGGCCGCGCCCGAGTTCGCGTCGACGCTTTTTACTATTAGTTTCTCGTCAAATGTCATGCCGTAGAGCTTTTGCACGCTCGCGGCATCGCTGCTTTGAGGCATGGACTGAGGTTTTGCGTCGCTAGCGGCGGCCTTTTTATCCGCTTTCATCGGCGCTTTTTGCTCTTTTTTGGCCGCGTCGTCAGAGACCGCCACGCCAAATTTCAAAACCTCGTAGCCGCGCTTGATCTCAAATTTGAGCCGCTCGCCCTTTTTGGCGAACAAAATCCTCTCGTTTAGCTCGCGCAAACTCTCAAATTTTTCGCCATTTACGCTCAAAATTTCGTCTCCCGCCATCAGCGCCGCGCCGCGTCCGAGCGGATCGACGCTCTTTACGTAGAGCTTGCCGTCTTTTTCCTCAAAAACCGCGCCCACGTCGCCGTAGTACACGTCTTTATACGCCGCAAAATGCCGCAGATAGCGGCTCGGGACGAATTTATCCCCGCCCACTGCGATACCGCGTAGCTTGCAGCACGGACTTAGCACGGCGCCCGTACCGTTTACGTCAAATGTGAGCACGTCCAGCTCGCCTAGCGCCTGCGCCTGCGCCTTTACGTGGCCGTAGACGGTTGCGTTTAGATCGCGCGTGACGCTGACCCAGTCGCTTTTTTTCGTCGCGTTATCGTCAGACATCTTTACAGGCTCGAGTTTGGCGTCCGAGGCGACCAGATATAGGCCCAGATATGGGTCAAATTTGACGTAGTTTTTCACGGGAGTTTCGCCTTTTGGCACGGCGATTAGATTTGGCGTGATCGCGATGCCGCCGTTACCCGCGACGTTTACCATGGCGGGCAAGTTTTTCTCGAAGCAGGCGTTAAAATCATCCTGCGTCGGGCGCGGCTCGGCTCTAAGCGACGCAGCAAATGCGCAAATCACAAAAACCGCAAAAAGTGGAGAGTAAATTTTGCGGGCTAAATTTGAGTTCAAATTTGCAGTCGCACCGTCCCGTGCGCCGCCAAAATTTAACCGCGCGAGCCCCAAAACCGCGTCCAAACGGCGCGAGAAAGCTGCGCGTTTCATTGCCCTAGTCCCATGCCGGCAAACCCGCCCAGCATCCTTGACGCGGCGTTTTTGCGGTCGTCCTCGATCATCTTTAGCACGTCGTTTACGGCGCTGATGAGCAAGATCTGCAAGCTCTCCTTGTCCTCTAGCAAGCTGTCGTCGATGCTGATATCGAGCACCTCGCCCTTGCCGTTTGCTCTGACGCTAATGAGCCCGCCGCCGCTTTTTACGCTAAATTCGCGTTTTTGGCTCTCTTGCTCGATCTCCTGCGCTTTTTTTTGCGCCTCCTCGAGCATCTGTCCCATTTTTGAAAAATCGATCCCCTCAAACATAAACATCCTTTCAAATTTCGCGTTATTTTAGCCAATTTAAGCTAAATTTACTTTTTTAAGCTCTGCAATGCAAGTTTCGTTCCCGCCTTGAAATTTGCGGCGGATACGAGCGCGAGTGAGTAAATTTGAGCCCGAAAAGCCGTCAAATTTGAGGGTGAAATTTTATTTTAATAATCTGCACGCGTTTTGATCTATTTTGGTTTAGCGCATGCGTGTTTGCGTGGTTTTTAGCGTGGATTTTCTGTAAATTTGAGAAATTTACCCGAGCTAACAAGCGAAGTAAAGCCGAACTGAAAGAGCATTTAAGGTAGCGCCAACTAAATTTGAAATCTTTTGACGAATTAAAAAGCGATAAAATATGTCGGCAGATCAAAATCGCCCAAACGAACGCGCGTCAGATATCTTTGAGCTCCGCCGCAACCGATTTTTCCAGATTTTTCGCCTTGCCGAGGATCGTTATCGCCTTTTGCCCACACCTGTTCACGCATCTATAACAAATCGTGCAGCGCTCGCCAAATCTTGCCTTGCCGTGCGCGATTTTTATATTTTGCATCGGACAGGATTTAGCGCACTCTCCGCATCCGCTGCACCGCGCCGTATCTAGGCTCGGTTTACGCTTGGCAAACGGCGTTTTGTCCCAAATTTTCATCCAGAGCCGCTGCCCTAAAAGCCCAGCAATGCGGCATAACATGCCCAGCCCTTCTTGCGGCGGATTGCCCGCGGCAAATGTCTGCGCGACGCGCTCCAGCTTGGCGTTTGCCTCCTTGATCACGCGCTCGTTTTTCTGCGCCGAATAGCTAAAAATCGCCACGTCTAGGATAAATGCGGGCATTTTCACGTGGGCGCCGCCAGTTATCTTCGCGCCCGCCCGCCTTAATATCCTAGCCGCGCAGCCCGCTCCGTCGCCGCTAAAAATCTCCATCGTAGCGATGATAAAGACGTTTTTGCCGCGAAAATTCGCGCTGTTTTCGCAAATAAACTCGCGCACGATCTGCGGCAGGTCGCTAAAGTAAACAGGATAGGCGAGGATCACGTCATCGTGGTGCTTTAGTAGCTCGCCGCAGGCCTCGTCCTCGATCGAAACCGCAGGGATATCGCCGCCCAGACGCTCTATAAATCTCTCCACGCAATGCTTCGTATTGCCCGTGGAGCTGAAATAAATCGCTATCATTTTGCGAATCCTTTTAAATTTACACGCAAAATTTTGCCCATTTTCGCCAAATTTTACCGACCGCGTCAAATTTAACGCCAAACGGCGGTAAATTTAAACAAACTGCTATTTTTAGCACGTTCGCCTTTCGTCCGCTTGCAAATAACCGTCGCGCCGCACTAGCCTAGACCTTATCGCAAATTTAGCTCGTCGCCATAAAACGTAAATTTAAACCTACCGCCGCAGAGACGGCAAATTTGGGCGTATATTATTTTACGATCT
>CALBNA010000294.1 GCA_937896205.1 uncultured Campylobacter sp.
CCTTTTTATAGACATTTAATGTCCATTTTTTATGCTAAAATTATAAACCAAAGCTATTTTATTTAAATAGAGTTTAAAAAAGCATAATAAATCCTTGATAAAGGCAGAAAAATGAGCAATAAATTTTTATCAAAATCCCTCTACGTACGAGGCCTTCAGTGTCCAAAGTCGCTTTGGCTTAAAAAGTATAAGCCTGATGTTTTGGAACAAAATACAGATCCTGCCATATTTGAGACTGGAAACATGGTTGGAGAGTTGGCCTGCAAGCTTTTTAGTGGCGGTAAGAGAATAGAATTTGATGGCAGTAGCTTTGATGAAAAGATAGCTCAAACTAAAAATTTTATAAAAAACGGCGAAAAAGCAATATATGAAGCGACATTTTGTTTTGATGAAATTTTGGTTATGGTGGATATCTTGCAGGTCGTTGATGGAAAGCTCATCATAAATGAAGTAAAAAGTAGCACGAGCTTGTCCGATGTCTATATAGATGATGCGAGCATCCAGTATTATGTCATTAGTTCTCTGGGGTATGATATTGGGCGCATTAATGTGATACATCTAAATAATCAATACATACGTGGCGAGAAGCTAGAGCTTGATAAGCTATTTGTTATAAAAGATGTAACGAATCGAATTGTGTCTATGCAAAGCAAAGTGGCTGAAAATATCAAAAAGCTAAAAAGGACTATAGGCGATGACGTTGAGCCAAATTTAGATATAGGGGCGCATTGTTTTAAGCCCTATGAGTGTGATGGGGTGAATCATTGCTGGCGCGAGCAAAGAAATATACCAGATGGGACTTCTGTTTTTAATATCGCAAAGATTAATAAGAAAAAAGCGACCAAGATTTATCAAGATGGGATAGTGAATATTGCGGGCATCAAAGACATAGACGCCTTTAATACAAATCAGCAGATACAAATAAAAGCTCAAATTAATGGAGAGGAATTTATTGATAAAGTAGCAATTAGGGAGTTTTTGGACACCCTTAGCTATCCGCTCTACCACCTTGACTTTGAGACATTTCAGCAGGCGGTGCCAGAGTTTGTAGGTCTTAGGCCATATGAGCAGATACCTTTTCAGTTTTCTATCCACAAGGAGGACGGCAAAGGAAATTTGGAACATTTTGAGTTTTTAGCCGAGGTCGGAGCTGATCCTAGATATGAGCTGGCGCTAAATCTGATCATATTTATCCCACAAGATGCTTGCGTGTTAGCCTATCATGCTAGTTTTGAAAAGGGAGTGATACAGAATTTAGCTACACTGTTTCCGCAATTATCATCTTATCTTATGAATATACATGGCAACATCAAAGACCTTGAAATACCGTTTGCAAAGAAATTTTATTATCATCCGAAAATGTGCGGAAGTTCATCCATAAAGAAGGTGTTGCCAGCCATAGTTCCTAGTTTCGAGAGCGCATATTCTAGCCTCGATCTTATACGCAACGGCGGAGAGGCTATGAGTGAATACGCAAAACTAAAACATAAAACCAAAGACGAGCAAGACATGATTAGAAAGGCGCTTTTAGCATACTGTAAACTAGATACCCTAGCGATGGTTAAGGTTTTAGAAAAACTGCGAGAAGTGGCAAAATAGACAAAAAAGTGTCTGCTTTGCCGGCTATAATGACTATAGGTAATTAAAGCCATAGGAGGTAACATGGATAGTGACAAATTTGAGCTAGCACACGATACAATACTCCGCGCAAAAGAGATCATCGCAAACGCTCAGGCAGTCATCATAACAGCAGGAGCTGGCATGGGCGTAGATAGCGGGCTGCCTGATTTTAGAGGCGATCTTGGCTTTTGGAAAGCCTATCCGCCTTTAAAGGATAAAAATTTAAGCTTTACGGAAATGGCAAATCCGCAGTGGTTTTTTAGTAATCCTGAGTTAGCCTGGGCATTTTACGGACACAGGTTAAAGCTCTATAATAAAACCCAACCCCACGAGGGTTTTACGCTGCTAAAAAATCTTTGCGAAACCAAAAATGGAAACTACTTTATCTACACTTCAAACGTCGACGGGCATTTTGAAAAGGCGGGATTTGACAAAGATAAAATCTACGAAATCCACGGCTCCATACATCACGCCCAGTGTATCCACAATGATGACGGAAATATCTGGAACATGGACGAAAATAGCGCCCTAGTAGATGAGGAGAAATTTGTCGCCACAAAGATGCCCGTTTGCCCTGAGTGCGGATGCGTGAGTCGCCCAAATATCCTTATGTTTTACGATCACGAGTTTAACCATAAAAGAGCATGGGCGCAGCGAAAAAAGTACGATGCGTGGCTTAGCCACAATATGAACTCGCGCATAGTTATAATCGAGATCGGCGCGGGGCTTGCCGTACCAACGATCAGGATTTTTGGAGAAAGGATGACAAAAAGATTTAAGCGCGCCCATCTAATCCGCATAAATCCGGTAGATACCCACGTAAGCGCATATAGAGGCATGGCGATAAAGGCCGGAGGACTTGAGGGATTAAAGATGCTCTTGGGTTAAACCAGGAGCGTAAAATTTGCCGATACTTCGCCGTTTTTTAGCGGCGAAATTTGATTTACGAAGTGAAATTTAGCGTCCGTTTTTAGCTCGCCTTTTATCAAATTTACCGCTTTGACGATAGCTAAAAGCGAGATCTCGTCGCCCGAGCTTAACTCTAGTTTTAGCGACTTTACGGATGCCATCGGTACTTCAAGGCCGCTTTTAAATTTAGCGTGGAGTTCGCTTAGTCTGCAATGAACGTCAAATTTGATCATCCTATCTCCTTTGGTTAAATTTGATAAAATTATATATTTTAAAACGGACAAAACCGTGTCCAAATATACGCCAAAAAAGGAAACGAGATGAAAATTTTGCACGCAAGCGATTTGCATTTTGATAAGGCCAAATTTGATCAAATTTTAGATTTAGAATTTGACGTTTGCTGCATAAGCGGCGATTTGATAGACGCAAGCCAAAAGGGCGTTAGTCAGCAAAAGGCCTGGGTTAGGCGGTGGCTGGAAAATTTTAAAGGACGGATCTTTGTATGTAGCGGCAACCACGATGTAGACGGCTCTGGCGATGCCGCTTGGATGAGGATGCCAAACATTTACGCAGACGGCGATATAAAGACGATTGAAGGCATAAAATTTGGCTGCGTTCCTTATATGTGTACGGATACTTTGGACTTTGCGGAGTGCGACGTGCTACTCACGCATGTCCCGCCCGCTCACACGCAAACGGCTGTAGAGCACGGTAGAGATTTTGGCGATAAAGAGCTTTATAGGGCGCTAAAGCACGGGCTACTAAAAGCAAAAATCATCCTTTGCGGGCACGTGCATTATCCGCTATCAAGAGTCGATAAAATCGGCAACTGCAAGATATATAACTCAAGCCTTGGGCTTAATATTATAGAAATTTAACCGACGATCGGCAACCAAATTTGTTAAATTTTGACCGCAAAATGTCCTAAAATGCAAGTAAAATCATCCAAAAAAAGGAGTCGCTATGGATGATATTTTACTACCGCCCCAGATCGAAAACAAAATCAAACTTTGGGCGCTAAGAGCTGCCTCTTATACACATCTCCGA
>CALBNA010000295.1 GCA_937896205.1 uncultured Campylobacter sp.
CTATCCTCTTCGTCGGCAGCGTCAGATGTGTATAAGAGACAGCTTTTGAAAAGCCTCTTGTAAATTTTCAGCTTCGATTCGCATTAGGCCTTTACCTCGGTTTTCTTGTGCTTTTCAAAGAGTTTATTTACAAAAACTTGCTGAATAACCGAGCAGACGTTGTTTACGAACCAGTAAAGCGTAAGTCCCGCAGGGAAAGTCACGAAGAAAAACGTAAAGATAAGCGGTAAAAATTTCATTATCTTTTCTTGCATCGGATCGCTAAAGGTCGTCGGCGTGAGCTTTTGCTGAAGGAACATCGTCGCCCCCATCAAAATAGGCAACACAAAATACGGATCCATAACCGAAAGGTCGTGTATCCATAGTATCCACGGCGCAGCTTTTAGCTCGATCGCGTTTAGCAGTACTCGGTAAATCGCAAAGAAAATCGGGATCTGCATAAGTATCGGCAAGCAGCCGCCCATCGGGTTGGCGCCGTTTTTCTTATATAGCTCCATCATGTGCATATTTAGCTTTTGCGGATCGCCTTTGTATTTGGCTTGCAGCTCTTTTACCTTCGGCGCTAGATCTTTTAGCTTGTTCATCGATAGCATGCCTTTGTAGGTTAGCGGGAAAAGCACGATCCTGATAACCAGCGTTAGTACGACGATCGCCCAGCCCCAGTTGCCGATATAACCGTAAAGCAAATTTAAAAACGCGAACATCGGCTTTGCTATAAAGGTAAACCAGCCGTACTCGATGACGTCTACGAGCTCCTCGTTGATCTGACTTAGAGTAGCGTGGTCTTTGGCGCCGATGTAGCCTTTGGCTTTAAAATTTTGCTCGCCTTTTACAAATATTACCGCATTGCCCGCGCCATCTTTTGAAACGACTGGGTTTAAAAGTCCGTCAAATTTGAAAAATAAGGCCGTGTAGTATCTGTCGCTTGCCGCAGCTATATTTACGTTATTAAAGCTCTCGGTCGCGTCTACGTCGCCGTCCTCGATGATAGTTAGCTTGCCGTCGTTATGCTTAAGAAGTGCGCCATGCACGGTGTAGCTGTCGATAGCGACGCTTGGACGAAATCCCGGAGTTACGTAGTATTCGCCAGCACTTACGCTAAGATCCAGATCGTAGCTTCCATTTGGATAAAACGTGATCTTTTTGGTTACGCTAGAGCCCTCTAAATTTTGCGTTAAGACTATGCTTTTTGGCTCGCTAGTTAAATTTATCTCGCTAACGTCGCTAGCGTAGGCTACCTTGAAAGCCTGCTCGTTTAAGGCCTTGTCGCTAAAGCGAACTTCAAGCGGTAGCGGCTGGGCGCCGGCTAGCTCTATGCGCTCGCCTTCGGCGTTTTTATATTTTTCATCATTTAGATAAAATTTAGAAATCCTGCCCAGCTCGTCGATATGCGCCTCAAAGTGTTCGCCCTTTATCACAGCGATCTCGCGGCTTTGCGTAGTTGCAGTCTGCGGAGCGCTAGTAGCCGATGCGGTATTTGTACTCGGAGCGGCATTTGCTTGCCCTGCCTGCTGCGCTGCAACGGTTTGATTTTGATCTAACGGCAAATTTTTAGGAATAAAAAAATAATCGTAAGCGATAAAAAAGATAAAAGATAAAACGGTCGCTAATAACACGCGTTTTTGAACTGACATATTGTCTAACACTATTTTTCCTTTTGAAAGTCTAAATTTTTAATAACGTAGAATTTATTTTTTTTATACGGGACGAACCAAAATGCGATATGTGATTTTAAATTTTGATTGGATATAAAAAAAGAGTTGAAATTTTTACTGATGACGGGGTAGTCGATGCCGCCTTTAAAGAGTTGATTACAGCGTAAAATTCTAAAAATAACCGCGAAGAGCGCTGAGAAAAAGCCGTTAAATTTGAACTGCCAAACGGCAAATTCCGAGCATGAGGGATAGTATCTGCAAGACTTCGGAGTAAATTTGGAAATATAATCTTGATATGCTTTTATCAAAAATAAAATAGCTTGTTTTATCATTTTCATATGCCTGATTTTATACATCCGAGTTTTTTCATAGCCCAAGAGATATTTTTTTTGAGCTTTAAAAACGAGCTTTTATCTAGCCCGTTTTTAACGACTATCACGTAAATGCCGTCTGCAAGCTCATTTGAAATCTCGACGACGACCGCTCGCAAAAGCCTTTTACATCGATTGCGAACGACGGCTTTGCCCACCTTTTTGCTGGCTACGACGGCTAGTTTGTTTTCATTGTAAGGCTTAAAAAAGACTATCGCCTCCTCGCAGTGCCATTTAATGGCCTCTTTGTAGACGCTTGAAAACTCCTTTTGGCTGCTTATAGAGCTAAATTTGCTTAAACGGCCAATCTTGCTCTGCCTTTTGCGCGTCTTGCGTTTAGCACTTTGCGACCGTTTTTAGTTTTCATACGGACGCGAAACCCGTGAGTGCGTTTTCTAGGGGTTTTATGAGGTTGGTATGTTCTTTTCATAAATTTTTCCTTATGGTGATTTTGATATAAGTCGGTGATTTTATCAACAAATCGCTTAAAATCCTTTTAATAAATTTTTAAACTTCGTTTTAAAATAATAAAAATATAATCGCTTATTAAAATTTAGGAGCAAATTTGCCTTACGCTATTAGAAAAGCCGTTAGAGCGGACATTGCAGCCGTTTGCGAGCTGGTTAAAGAGCTGGCCGCGTACGAAAAAAAGAGCGATGAAGTAAAATTTACGCCCGAAATTTTCGCGGGGTCTGTTTTTGAGAAAAACTATGCCAGGATTTTAGTCTGCGAAACAGAAGGCAAAATCATAGCTTACGCCATATATTTTTACACGTTTTCCACGTTTTTGGGACTTGGCGGGATATATCTGGAGGATCTATACGTCCAAAAAGAGCATCGCAACAAAGGCATAGGAAAAGAGTTTTTTAAATGTTTGGCCAAAATTTGCAAGGACGAAAATCTGCAACGCCTCGAGTGGGCGTGCCTGCACTGGAACGAGCCGGGCATCAAATTTTACGAAAAAATGGGCGCGAAAAACCAGTCCGAGCAGTGGCGAAACTACCGCTTGGACGGTGAAAATTTAAGCAAACTAGCGCTTTGATTTATCTGTTTTTAACGCCCTTTTGGATATCATCGCGCGATGAGTTACGCAAACGAAATTTTAAGAGAGCTTTACTATCTGAGGGCATTCGGGTATAAATTTGCCGATTTTTCGCCTTCGTCCGTGGCCTTGCCGAGAAGCCTTGCCGAACTAAACGCAAGCATTAAAGAGTGTAATCTATGCGAGCTTTGCAAGAGCGCAAACCACGCGCTAACGGGCCTTGGAGATAAAAGCGCTAAGGTGGTTTTCGTATTTGACGCGCCAAACGCCGCCGAGGATGCGAGCGGAGAATTTTTGGCTGGCGACGATAAGTTTTTGCAAAATTTAAATAAGCTAGCAGGGCTTAAAAAGGACGAAATTTACGTCACAAGCCTACTAAAATGCAAGCCCGCCGCCAAAGTTCCGGCAAGCGCATACGAGCTTTGCGAGCCGTATTTTAGCGCAGAAGCCCGTCTAGTAGCGCCAAAACTCATCGTAGCGCTTGGCGAAGAGGTCTTTTACAAAATGACAAAACAAAGCGCGCAAAGCTTTGAGGCAATAAGGGGAAACATAATGAAATTTAAGCACTCGGCCTTGCTGGCGCCTTATTCGCCAAGCGTCGTAGCGAAAAATCCAAGCAAAAAAGAGCTGTTTTTCAGCGATTTAAAAAAGATAAAAGAGTACCTATGAGAAAAATTTTAACCGCTTTACTGATCTGCTCGGCGTTGTTTGCTAGGAGCGATAAGCCCTCCGATATCCCGCCGGCTAGCGAAATTTATATAAATTTAGAACCGACGAAATGTAACGACGCCTGCTTGCTTGATCTCGTTAGAGACGGTCTTTTGCACAGCTTTTTAGCTCGCTACGAGGGCAGCTCGAACCAAGAAATTTTACAAGCCTTTAACGCGCTAAACGGCTCATACGTAAACGCCGGCACCGAAAATCTGACGCCAAGCTCAAACGCCGAGTTTAAGATCGCCGTCATCATCCCGCAAGATAGCATAAAAAGCTACGCAGGCGTCGTCTCAAACGCGGTTATAGCCTATGTAGTGAGGCAAAATGCCGCCATCGAAGTTAAATTTTACAACATCGGCAACGAGGCTCCGAGCGCTATCGACGGCGCGCTAGCACGCGCTAGAAGCGAAAATATCGCCTATATCATCGCGCCGTTTACGCCTGTTGGCGCAAAATATCTAAACGAGGTTTTAGATCCGTCTATAACGGCTTTCGTGCCGACGCTACACATCTCTAGCGTCGATTCGCCGCAGGATAATTTGATATTTGGCGGTATAGACTACAAAGGGCAGGTTGAAAAGCTGCTAAATTTCTCAAACGGCCAAGTCGCGGCGTTTTCTGACGGCAGCGCGCTAGGAGCGGCACTAAATCGCTACGCCGACGAGCTTAGCGGCGGGCTAGCCTACGAAAACGAGATCGCAAACGGCGTCACCGACCTAAAGTCAATGCTCTCTGGCAACTCGAGACTAAGCGGCGCGACCGTTTTCCTAAACGTTCCGCTAGTAAAAGCTTCTATGGTGAGCTCTCAGATGCGCCTTTACGATGTCAAATTTAATGCTCTTTTAAGCACGCAGATAAACTACGCGCCAAGCATCTTTAAACTCATGCAACCACAAGATAGAGAAAAGCTCTATATAGCCAACTCGATTTCTAAAACCGACAGTGCACTAGACTCAAACAACGAAATCTTGGGGCAAAATTTGAACTTCAACTGGGTAGGATACTCCGCTAGCGCCGGGCTTGACTACATCTACGCGACCTACCTAAACCGCGGCGCGCAGAGGCTTTTTAACGAGAGCGTCGAGGACTCGCAGATCATATACGATACAAAGGTTTTAAAAGCCGGAGAATACGGCTTTTACGAGCAATAAGAGGAGAGAAAATCCAATATCTCCTCGCTCATCTTAGCAGGCTTCAGGTTGCTAACAAACGCAACCTCGACGTCCGCTTCAAAGACGAGCTCGGGTTCGCATTTGCCGCTTAAATTTGCGATTTTATAAATTTTTTGATTTATGAGCGCAGAGGCTTTTTTTAGGCTTGCCACGCTCGTTTTTACCTCGAGTAGATCGCCAAGGATGGCCGGTTTTTTAAATTTCGCCCAAATCTCGCTCACGACAAAATGCCCGTCCTTGCTAAAAGGCTTAACATCCGAATCAAAAAACATTTGGCTGCGTGCCCTTTCGCAGTACTTTATATAGTTTGCGTGATAGACTATGCCGCCCGCGTCGGTATCTTCGTAGTAGATTCGTATTTTCACGGTCGCTCCTTAGGCTTTTAGATCAAGCCCCATTTTACCGACTTTTCTTAAAAGCTCCATTATATC
>CALBNA010000296.1 GCA_937896205.1 uncultured Campylobacter sp.
GGAGATGTGTATAAGAGACAGGTCGTAAAAAGATTTAACGACGTAGCCGAGCCCGCAAACGACGCTGTAAATGTACTCGCCGCGATAGAGCGGCTTTAAATTTTCATCAAATTTACGCAAGACGGCTGGCGACTTTAGGGCTCAAATTTGGAAGCAAATTTAATCCAAGCAAATTTGAGCCGTTTTGGACTCAAATTTAAAATTCTCGCAAAACAGCAAGTAAATTTTAAATTCCCGTCAAACGCAAATTTAACCTAACCCAAAATAATTTTTTTATATAATTACGCAAAAATTTAGGCGGGATATGAATCTTTTTTCCATAGAATTTGGCTTGTGCTTTTTTATTTTTTGGCCGATTTATTATTTTTTAAACATGCGCCCGCACCTACAAAAAATCGTTTTACTCGCCTTTTCTTACCTGTTTTTGGCCTCGTTCGGACTTAAATTTCTAGTCATAAATTTTATATTTAGCACGGCGATTTTTCTTTTCGCAAGGGCGGCTCAGAGCAAAGACTCGGCATTGCCGTTTGCCGCCGGCGTTATTTTCGTGCTTTGCGCGCTTGCGTTTTTTAAATACGGCGGCTATTTTACGATCAAATTTGGCGTCATGAGGCTCGAAACCATCGCGCTTCCGCTTGGCATTTCGTTTTATTCGTTTATGAGCATTTTACTGCTAAAAGCCGTGCGAGAGGGCGAACTAGAGGCGCCTAGCTATCTTGATACGCTGATTTTTCTTAGCTTTTTCGCCGCGATTATTTCGGGCCCGATTTTACGCCCTAAGCCCTTTTTCGAGTCATTAAACTCTCCCAAAGTTTTTCGCGCTAGTCCCGCCATATTCGCGCTTTTATGCTCCGCGCTTTTTAAAAAGCTCATCGTCGCAAACCATCTTTTCGAGATAGTAAGTCCCGTTTTCGCCGCACCCACCCTGCCCACCTCGCATCTTTTAGGCGCGCTTTTTGGTTACAGCGTGCTACTTTACGCCGATTTTAGCGGCTACGTGGACTTCGTGACGGCGCTAGGACTCATGTGCGGTTTTGTTTTGCCGCAAAACTTCAACCGCCCTTTTACGGCGCGAAATTTAAAAATTTTCTGGCAAAATTGGCACATTAGCTTAATGAATTTTTTTAAAGAGTGCGTCTATTTTCCGCTCGGAGGCAGTCGCGGCACGGCGGCGCAAACGCAGCTAAACGTGATGCTAGTCTTTGCGATATCTGGCGTCTGGCACGGCGCTGGGCTTAGCTTTTTGCTCTGGGGACTCATCCACGGCCTTGGCGTCGTGTTTTTAAATTTAACCAGCGAGCGCAAATGGCTAAACTCAGCGATGCTTGGGCGATATTTTACGTTTATTTTCGTGAGCATGGTTTGGGTGTTTTTTACTATGGATTTTGAAGGAGCGGTGCGCTACATCGGGGCGATTTTTAGAAACTCGGGCGGCGGGCTTCTTACGATTTGCGCGCTATTTGCTGGCGTTTTCATGTTTGTATTTTTATACGCTGCGCTTGACGTTTATCCGCTTTTGGTCAAATTTTTTGAAAATATAAACGCCCTTTTTTCAGCCGTTTTTTTGGCGATTTTTGGGATAATTATTTACTTTTTGATGCCGTCAGGCATGCCTAACTTTATATATCAAGGATTTTAATGAGAGCGTTTTTTGGGGTATTTCTCGCGTTTTTTACGCTGATTGCGCTATTTTTGCGACCGCTGTCAAACTACTACGAAGCCAAATATCAAAAGGATTTTTTCATCAAGGACGAGCGCGCGATGGCGCTGAGCGATAAATTTATAAACGCAGCCGAGGACGGCTTGCAAAGCGCAAAATCGGCCATCGATAAACTTACGGGTATTTTTTCGGGCGATAAAAAACATGTCGCGACCAGCCCTAAAACAGAGCAAAATTTAACCGCCTCGCAAATCGAACCGGCAAATTTAAACGCTCAAAATACGCAAAATTTAACACCTAGTATCGGCGCGGTAAAAGAGGCGAATTTGACTGCCCAAACCGCTCAAATTTCTCCCGCTAAAACCGCCTTAAATTTAGATAAAAACAGCTCGCTAGCCTCAAATTTAACACGGAGCGCTCCAAGCAAAACAAATAAATCCTCGACTTTTGATATCGAGCTAAATGAAAATTTAGGCGTCATTTTGATAGGCGACTCCATAATGCAAGGCTTTGGCTGGGGCTTTGAAAACGCGCTAAAAACGAGCAAAATCTCAATCAAAAATATGGCAAAAGCAAGCACGGGGCTAACAAATAAGAAATTTTACGACTGGAGCGAGGAGCTAAAGACGGCGCTAGCAAGCTTAGAAAATCGCCCGCAAAATCTGCTGATATTCGCACTTTTTGGCGCAAACGACGCTTATAGCTACACCTTTGACGAGCAGGCGCTGGACTTTGGCACCGACGCGTGGCGCAAGGCCTACGAGGGCAGGATCGCCGAGATCTACGAGATCGCCACAGAGCACGGCGCGCAGGTCGTGTGGCTGGGGGTTCCGTGTATGAAAAGCGAGAAATTCGACAAAAAAATGAAGGCGCTAAACCTGATCTACAAGGACGCGGCGCAAAAATACGGCGCACGCTACATCGACATCAGCGGTGCGATCTGTGATAACGGCAAGTATCTAAAAGAGGGTGCGGACAAAAAGCCGCTTCGCAAGGACGACGGCATGCACATCAGCATGAACGGCGCTAAAAAGATCGCCGTCTACGTCGTGGACAAGCTACTAAACGGGCAGAGCGATAATTTTTAGCCGAATTTGAGTTTGGCTAAATTTGCTCGGTCGGAAATTCTTAAAATTTGGAATTGATAGAATCGGCAAATTTGAAATCTCGCCGAATTTTACGCCTTAAATTTGAGCAAATCTGCCGAGCCGTTCGCAAAATAAATACGGGCGGCCCCAACCAGCTTACACCGACTTTTGCCGTGCAGCGTAGCCAAATGCTCGCTCGTATAAAATAAAATATCGCGCGAAATAAGCGCGCGGCCGTCTTTACCCTATATCCCCCCCTGGCGCCATCTCTATTTTGCTGCGGCCAGTCTAGATGCCGCGACCGCTTGCCAAACGGCAGTTTGCCGCAAAGCTTTGCCACAAAATCGTCAAAATCGCTAGAACGTATACACAAACTGCGCTTGGCGCTTTTACGTCGTCTGCGGTGCGCACGCTTTCTCTACCTACGTAGATTTTATCGGTTCGTTTTTTTATTTTCGTCGCCTCAGCAAATTTAAATTTGCCTCAAATTTGAGTAGCAAAACTCGAATTTAAAAACCGGCCGGCGTCAAAATCGCATTGAGCTCGCGCCGACTGAGTTAAATTTTAAATTTACGTAACCACTAAATTTAATAAACCCACTTCACGACGTCGCTTATTTCGCGGCGGTATTTTTCAGGCTGTGGGTTTAAGCGGTAGCCAAATGGCACTACGATAGCCACTCTTTGCTCGCTCTCATCAAGCCCTAAAATTTCATTTAAAGCATGCCTGTCAAAGCCTTCGATCGGGCAGCTGTCAATCCCAAGGCTTGCGGCTGCGTTCATCATATTTGTCACAGCTATCATGCACTGCTCGTGCGACCACTGAAATGTTAGCTCATCGTCGTTTTTGAAATTTGATAGCAAAAAGTCGTGATAAAATTTCTGCCTCGCAGCGATCATCTCAGGCTCTTTATCTGCGCGTCTAGCGATCATTTTATCAACATAGCTGCTGCCAAATTTTATCTCTTTGACCTTTGCTAAGACGACCACCAAATGCGAGCAAGATGTGATCTGCACTTGGTTCCACGAAACGGCTTTGATTTTTTCTCTAAGCTCCTTGTTTTGCACGACTAAAAAGTCCCACTGCTCAAGGCCAGTCGAGCTTGGGCTTAGTCTGCCAGCCTCTAGGATAAAGTCAAATTCGCCCGCACTTATCTTTTTGCTCTCGTCAAAAATTTTGCAAGCGTGACGAAATTTTAAAATTTCAAGATAGTTCATCATATCTCCTTTGTTAAATTTTTGAAATTATAAAGTGGTTAGGTAAATTAAAAGAAATTTAGTAGCCAGCACAAAAGGCTGACTTTAAATATAAACAATCAAAATTCGCCCGCGCGAAACGGACGAATTTGCGTTGGCCTGGGTTAAATTTACTCGCCCAGAGGATTGTTTAGCTCTACGACGTTTACTTTGCCGTCTTTATGAGCTAGAGCGTAGATACTGCCGCCCTTTATCGCTAGCCCAGATATATCGCCTATTTGCGGCATCGCGTAGGCGTCAACTACTTTCGCTTCCGCAAGGTCGATCACGAGCAAGGTGTTGTAGTTTTTGGAGTAGGCCAAAAATTTACCGCCCGCGACGTCGCCAGCTGTGACGTAGTAGTCTTTTAGATCGCGTTTATCTTTTAGCGCGACGGCTGACGTCACGATAGTTTCGCCGCTTAGCATCTTATCCTTGCTATCGACTTTTATAAGGATCAAGTTCTTAGTGCGCTCGTTTGGCACCGCAATCATATACATATATGTGCTCTGCGGATCTTTTGCGAGCGTTAGGACGTACTGTTTTTTCGCCCTTATCGTTAAAAGCGCCGGGCGGTCAATTTTCCATGCAGACTCGAGCCCGCCGGTGCTCTCTCTAAAATATCTCCACTCGTGATACGCGTCCACATTTTGGGCAGGTTTAATGGCGAATATCGTTTTGTTAAAGCCCGTAGTCACCAGCATATCGCCGACAAATGTCGATGCGACGGCCTTTTTGATATTGCGGCCGTTTGGCTTGTCGATGATGGCGTGAGCGATCTCTTTAAAATTCGCATCCGTAAAATAAACTCCGCCTTCGGTGTTTGAGATGCCAAAAGTATCGTTTTTAGCGTTATACGCAAGTCCGCTCGTTACGCCTTTGCCAAAAATCCCTTTTGTCTCAAAAGGAAGCGGGAAGCTGTTTTTCACGCTAAGCGCAGGCTTTACGTCCGTAAATGCGCCGGCGCTTGGATCGGAGTTAAATTTGACGCTTATCTCTTTAGGCTCGCCCGCTATAAACGGATCCTCGACGACGTTTGCGCCGACAAATGAAAACGGCTTTTCAAACCTTTTCCAAACGCCTGAAGTCCAAGTGTTATTTAGACTGATGCGCTCAGGATCGCCCTTACCGCTATAGGGAGGGATACCTGCTGAGATGAGCGCTTGAACGGCATTTGATAGGATGACAAATAGGCTTAAAGCGATCACAAATTTAGAGTACGCGCTAAGAGGCTTGATCCTAGTGTCCGAGCGCGAGATATCGCCAGAGACGACCTTATCTTTGGCAAAAAGCATCATAAGCCCCATCGCCACGACCACAACCCAGTACACCAAAATGCCCCACGTATAGGTGTGCGCGCCGAATATATCGCCGCCAAAGCCCATGCCTACGTCTCTATACAAACTAAAGCTCGCGTGCCTAAGCGTCATAAAAATGCCATACGCAGCGCCAAAAAGCACGGCAGCTATGTAGCGCGCCTTTAGCCCGTAGCGCAGTATCAAGATACCCGCGACGCCGACTACGACCATGCCGATACGCTCCCACCAGCAAAGCGTGCAAGGCCCCTCGCCGATGACGTAGCCAAGATAGATATTTGCGATACCGACCGGGATAGCAAGCACGAGCAAGACCGCGCTAGCCATGATAAAATCGAAATTTTTCTCGTTAAAAAAACTCATCTAGTCCTCCTAATACGCCGCGTAAGGCAGCAGGGATGTCCAGCTGGCGATGAAAAACATAATAAAGCAAATCGCCGTCCCTACGGC
>CALBNA010000297.1 GCA_937896205.1 uncultured Campylobacter sp.
TCGTCGGCAGCGTCAGATGTGTATAAGAGACAGTACAAGCTCGGCGCTTTGTCGCAAGCGGTTAAAAAGTATTTTCTCTTTTTTCTAGCACGAGATGCAGTATATAAGTCACCGCAAACGCGACTGCGCTAGGCACGATCCAGCCCAGCATCGAGTCGTAAAACGGCAGCTTTTTGACGAGATCGGTCACTAGTGGTACGGAGACGCCCGCGATATCAAGGCCGTTTATCGTGCCGACGACCACGCAGACGTAGACGCAGGTGCGGTAGACGAGCTTGCTCGAGTCAATCAGCGGGTTGATGAGCGAAAGGATGATGAGCATGATGGCGATCGGATAGATGGCGATGAGCACCGGTATGGAGCCCTTGATGATGGTCGTGAGGCCGAAATTCGCCACGCCAAAGCCGATCAAGCACCACGCCGCGACCCAAATTTTGTATTTGACTCGTCCGCCCGTTAGCTCCTCGAAGTACTCGCTAGCAGAGCTGATGAGTCCCAGCGTCGTCGTGATACAAGCTAAGAAAAACGCTGAACCTAACACCAAAACGCCCGCCTTGCCGAAGTAATGACCGCTAATGCGAGATAGCAGTTCGGCTCCGTTTATCTCCGGCGCGTCTTTAAACAGCTCCGCCGATGTCGCACCCAAGTAGCCCAGCATCAAGTAAATCACCATCAAAATCACGCCCGCCGTCATGCCCGCTTTTATCGTCGAGGAGACGAGATGACGCTCGTCTTTTACGCCCACGGTTCTGATAGCGTTTATCACGATGATACCAAATGCCAGCGACGCTAGCGCATCCATCGTCTGATAGCCCTCTACAAAGCCCTTAGCTGCGGCGCGCTGCGCGTAGTCACCGCTAGGAGCGACGAACTCGCCGATCGGGAACAAAAATCCCGCTCCAAAAAGTAGCAAAATAAGCGCCAAAAGCAGCGGAGTTAGGTATTTGCCGAGTAGATCGACTAGTTTTGACGGATTCATACAGACGTAATAATTTAACGCAAAATACGCCGCCGAGTAGAAAAATAGCCAAATTTGCAAATTGTCAGCCGCAATAAACGGCTTAACAGCGATATCAAAAGGCATATTCGCCGCGCGAGGTATCGCAAAAAGCGGCCCGATCGTAAGATACAAAAGCGCGGTAAAAACGATCGCAAACACGGGATCTATGCGGCGCACCAGGCTTTGAAGTCCCTTTGCGCGCGCGATGCCTGCGACGCCGAGTACCGGCAGAAGCACTGCCGTAGCGCAAAAAAACATTATCGCGATATAAAAATTCTGTCCGGATTCCCTACCGAGACCCGGCGGAAAAATAAAATTTCCCGCACCGAAAAACATCGCAAATAGCGTAAGCGATATCGTCAAAAACTGGCTTCTACTAAGCTTGCCCTTCATCTTAAACCTTCTTTAAATAAAGTGAAATTTGTATTATAGTTATAAATGTTTAAAACATATTTAAATTTAGCTCAAATTTAGCCGCAAATACTCCGTCTCGTGATTTTTGATCCCGCAAACAGCGCACGAGGCGGCTAAAATTTTAAACGAATTCGGCGCGCCGTACGAGATGATCGTATCTTCGGCGCACCGAAGCCCCGCCCGCACGGCTAAATACGGCGCGGATGCCGAGAAAAAGGGTGCGCAGGTTTTCATCTGCGCGGCGGGTATGGCGGCGCATCTTGCCGGCGCAGTCGCTGCGAATACGACCAAGCCGGTGCTAGGCGTCCC
>CALBNA010000298.1 GCA_937896205.1 uncultured Campylobacter sp.
ATCATATAGGCTCCTGCCGCGCCCGCATCCTTGACCTTGCCTAAATTTTCAAAATTTATCCCGCCGATAGCGTAGGTTTTTATGCACAAACTCTCGCAAATTTCCCGTAAAAATTTAAGTCCCCTGCCACGCTCCAGCGCGTGAGACGGCGTATCAAAAATATGCCCAGCCACGACGTAATCAGCACCGAGATCCTGCGCCGCTAGAGCCTGGTCTAAAGAGTGTACCGAAACGCCGATTTTGAGATTTTGCGTCAAATTTGACGCGCAAATGCCGCCGCCTCCCTCTTTATCTGGGCGAACACCGTCAAATTTAACCAAATCTCTCAAATTTATAGCAGACTCGCCGCCTGACGCCATAAATTTAGCAAAAGGCAGATGTAGCTCACTCGCACCAAGCCTGCTTGCGGCGTTTGCGTGAGTATGTAAAATAAGCTGCGTGTTAGAGCCGCACTCAGCGATGATCTCAAGCGTTTTACTAGCTAACTTTTCGTACTCGTGCTCAGGCAGATCGCTCTCCCTGAGCAAAATTTTATCCGCCTTGCCGCTTTGCGCTACTCGCCTAACGTCCGCGAAAAAATCCTCGCTCAAGCGGCGGTTCGTCACCCAAACGAGCTCAAATTTACCAAAAGCCATCGCACCTACTCCAAAAGCCAAATTTTACGCCCGCAAAATGCGCGACCGATAGCCAGCTGCCTCAAACGTAAATATGCTCGCTCATCACGGGCTGCAAATTTAGCCCGCGCACGGCGAGCAGCATCTCATCGACCGAGCGCGCGTCGCTGATCTCAAACTGCTCGTCGCCTTTTTTGGCCTTATCCGAGTGAGTCCCCACGCCCGTGCTAACGCCGGCCGAGATTTTGTTCGCAGCGACTGCGATGACGCCGTCTCGAAAGCGCGCCGACTCGCGCGTGGAGATCGTGATATTTGCGTACGGCAAAAAGAGGCGATACGCGCAGATAACCTGAAGCAGCGCCCTCTCATCGACGTCTCGCGGGCCGACGTGAGCCTTGTTTATCGCGGGGCGCAGGCGCGGGCAAGATAGCGCGATCTCGGCGTGCGGGTACTTTTGCTGGATGAGATGCGCGTGCAGCGCGGTGGCTAGCGCGTCTTTTCTAAAGTCGTCAAGCCCCAAAAGCGCGGCAAATCCGACGCTGCGCATGCCGCCCATGAGAGCGCGCTCCTGAGCATGGAAGCGGTAGGCAAACGAGCGTTTGACGCCGCCTAGGTGAAATCTCGCATACGCCGCCGGGTCGTAAGTCTCCTGAAAAACCACGACGTAGTCCGCGCCGCAACCGTGCAAAAACGCGTATTCGTCGGCATTTAGCGGATATATCTCGATGCCTACGTTGCTAAAAAGCCTAGACGCCTCATTGCAAACCTCGCCGATGTAGCCCAGGTCGCTTTTTTTCGCGCTTTCGCCGGTTAGGATCAGCACGTCTTTTAGTCCGCTTTTTGCGATATTTGCTAGCTCCGTCGCCGCCTCGTCCGCCTTTAGCCGCACGCGCGAGATCTTATTTCGCGAGCTAAAGCCGCAGTAGACGCAGTCGCTATCGCAAAAATTTGAGATATAAAGCGGCGTAAAAAACTGCACCGAGTTGCCAAACTGCCTGCGCGTCCTATCTCGCGCCGCCTGTGCCATCTCGTCTAAAAACGCGCCGGCAGCGGGACTTAGAAGCGCTTTTAGTCCCTCTAGGCTTAGATTTTCTTCGTTTAGAGCGCGCCTAACGTCTGCGGCGTCAAATTTCGCGTAGTAGTAGTCCTCGCGCGCGGCTAGCACCCGCCGCATCAGCGTTTCGTCTATGCGCTGCGCGCCGTCGGCATACTCCATCACGTCTATATTTTTCAAATATTTCTCCGTTTTTCGTCTAAATTTCGGGCGGTAAATTTGACGGTTTTGGATTGCGAAGCGGTAAATTTTATGCACCCAAACCCGCGCCTTTTCGGCGCTAAATTTAAAAATCTCGCGAAATCGTCAAATTTAAAATTAGCAGAATTTAACGAGGCAATTTTCATCCTCGCGCGACTCAAATTTGACGCCGTTTTTCATGCCGCCAAATTTACTCCAAAAATCCCGTCAGCGGACTCGACGCCCTAGCACTCTCGCTCATATTGCCAAGTCCTGATAGATACGCCAGCCTGCCCGCCTGTATCGCCAGCGCAAAGGCTCGCGCCATCGTTTTTACGTCGCCGGCAGTCGCGATAGCGGTGTTTGCCATCACGGCAGCGCAGCCCATCTGCATCGCCTCGCACGCCTGCGCGGGGCTACCGATACCCGCATCCACGATCACGGGTAGGTCTATCTCGGCGAGCAAGATTTTGATAAATTCGCGCGTACAAAGGCCTTTGTTCGTCCCGATCGGAGCGCCCAGAGGCATCATGCACGCAGCCCCCGCCAAGGCCAGATCGCGCGCTACGTTTAGGTCCGGATACATATAGGGCATCACGACAAAGCCCATGTTTGCGAGCTTTTCGGTCGCTTTTATCGTCTCGTAGTTGTCGGGCAGCAGGTATTTGCTGTCTCTGATGACCTCAACCTTCACGAGGTCGCCGCAGCCAGCCTCGCGCGCGAGCTTTGCGATACGCACACACTCGTCTGCGTTTCTAGCGCCCGAGGTGTTTGGTAGCAGCGTCACGCCCTTTGGGATAAAATCTAAGATATTTTCTACCCCGCCCTCGTTTACGCGGCGAAGCGCCAGCGTCACAATCTGCGCGCCCGCCTCGTGCACCGCAGCCTCCAAAAGAGGCAATGAAAATTTACCCGATCCCAGGATAAAGCGTGAGCTAAATTTATGCCCGCCAAGCTCTAAAATATCGTTATTTTCATCAAATTTCATCTCAACCTCCGCCTACAAAATGCACTATCTCGGCCGAGTCGCCGTCTCTTAGCGCCGTATCAAATTTATCTTTTGGCAAGATTTCACCGTTTAGCTCGACCGCGATGCGCTCAGGCTTTAGCCCCTTTGCGGCGAGCAGCTGCGCTACCGTTTTGCCGATAAACTCGCCCTCGTCTTTGCCGTTTATTTTTAACATTTTCTTTCCGTCTGTCTCTTATACACATCTGACGCTGCCGACGAAG
>CALBNA010000299.1 GCA_937896205.1 uncultured Campylobacter sp.
GGTTTGTCCCTGCTGTACCTCGATAGAGGTCACGAGCCCGTCTTTTGGAGCATTCACGTCTATTTCCATCTTCATGGCCTCTAGCACGAACATCCTTTGCCCCTTTTTCACGCTATCGCCCACTGCGACTAGGATTTTAAACACGTTTCCAGGAAGCGTGCTTTTCACCGGCTCGCCGCTGCCGCCGGTCGTTTTGGCCGGAGAGAGCTCCGGAGGCGGCATGTGCGCTACGCTTGCGGGTTTTACGCTTTTTATCTCGGCTTTGCCGTCAGCGTTCGCGACCTCGACGTCAAATTTCTTGCCGTTTACGGTGACGCTGTATTTTTCGTTTATCGGAGTTTTCGCGCGAGGGGTCGGCACGCTCGTTTCGCCCGCGTTTGTCGATTTTTTTCTGATATTTACTTTGCCTTCGCCTTTTAAAAACGCGATGCCTTTTTCCTTGCACGCCGCAGCGATAAAGATATTTTCCTCGCTAGGCTCGATGCCCTCTTTTTTGAGTAGCTCGCGCGTAAATTTAAGCGACTTGCTCTCGTCTTTGTCCGCGATATCCATGGCGTGCTCTTTGGTCGGCTTTAAATTTAGCTGCTCGCTAGCTAGCTTAACCACGCTCTTATCTGGCTCCACAGGCGTTTTACCGAAGTAGCCTAGTACCATTTTGCCGTAGCCCTCGGCGATCTTTTTCCACGGACCAAACATCACGTTGTTAAACGCCTGCTGGAAATAAAACTGACTAACCGGCGTCACGCTCGTGCCGTAGCCGCCCTTTTGCACGACTTCGCGCATAGCAAGGATAACCTCTGGAAATTTATCCAAGATATTATTATCACGCATCATTTGGGTATTTGCCGTTAGCGCGCCGCCTGGCATCGGGCTAAACGGGATGAGCGGGCTAACCTGCACGGCCTCTGGCGGCAGGAAATAGTCTTTCAAGCATTCACTGAGCACGCTTTCGTATTTTAAGATTTTCTCCACGTCAAGCCCACCCAGATCGTAGTTTTTGCCCTTAACGGCATGCAGCATCGTTAGGATATCTGGCTGACTGGTGCCGCCGCTAACCGGGCTTGCGGCTAGATCTATGCCGTCTGCGCCCGCTTCTAGAGCGGCCATATAGCACGCGACGCTAACGCCTGCGGTTTCGTGAGTGTGGAGTCTGATGTGGGTATTTTGCGGGAGGAGTTTGCGAGCCATTTTGATGGTCTCATATACTTTTTGCGGACTAGAGGTGCCGCTGGCGTCCTTGAAACAAACGCTGTGATACGGTATGCCCGCGTCTAAAATTTCGCGCAAAATCCGCTCGTAAAACGCCACGTCATGCGCGCCCGAACAGCCCGCGGGCAGATCCATCATCGTAACGACCACTTCGTGCTTTAGTCCGTGATGAGCGATACGTTCGCCGGAGTATTTTAAATTTTCCACGTCGTTTAGCGCGTCGAAGTTTCGTATCGTGGTCGTGCCATGTTTTTTAAAGAGCTTCGCGTGCAGATCAACCAGCTCGCGGCTGCCCGTATCTAGCGTCACGGTATTTACGCCGCGGCTTAGAGTTTGCAGGTTTGCCTCGGGCCCGACCGTTTCGCGAAATTTATCCATCATCGCAAATGCGTCTTCGTTCAAGTAAAAATAAAGGCTCTGAAATCGCGCCCCGCCGCCAAACTCAAAGTGCGTTATACCAGCCTCTTTAGCCGCGCTAACCGCGGGCAAAAAGTCCGCCATCGCCACGCGCGCGCCGAAAACCGACTGAAAGCCGTCTCTAAAGGTAGTGTCCATAACGTCTATAAATTTTTTCGCCATTTTGCCGCCTTGTCAAATTTCAAAATCGTGCTAATTTTACCTAGTTTTAGATTAAGTGGATATAATAAAATCAAAGCATTATCACAAAAATGTTTAACGAAGGGAGCAAATGCAAGAGCGCACGCTAGAAGAGCTTTATAAAAAGCTAAAAGAATTTGATAGATTAGCGGATAAAGAAGAGTTTTTGTTTGACGAGATAAGAGACGCCGTAGAGGCGCAGGATTTGGCGTTTGCCGCGCAAATTTGCGACTTTGTTTTAAACGACGAATTTGAAAAATTCGGCGCGTTTCTAAGAACCAGAGCGCTAATGTGGCTCACGGACTATATCGCGCAAAATTTAAAAGAAAGCGAGAGCGAATATCCGAATTTTGACGACTTTGTAGACTGCCTGTGGAAATTTAAATGGATCGTCTCGGGCGTCGCTCAAAGCTCTGTGATAGAAAAGGAGCTCATAGACGAGGCAAACGAGGCGATGTTGTTTTACTACGAGCGCATGGAGCTCTCGCTGGCTGCCTACTACAAGGCCTTGATGAATCAAAACATCGACATGGGCTATGCTAGAGAAGCAAAGGCAAACTACGAGCTGTGGAAAAAGCTCGCCAAAGACGATATGGCCGACTGTGAAGCGTGCGAGGCATCGGGTGAGATCGCGTATCTAAAATTTGCCGGCGAGCATGAGGCCGCGCTGGAGCTTGCTGCACCGATACTATCAGGCGAACTAACCTGTGCCGAAGTGCCTCACACGACCTACGCACCGATACTTTTTAGTATGATAAAAACAGGCAAGATAGAAGAGGCAAAAGCCCTGCTGCCAAAGGCCGCGGCGACGATCGAGTCAAATCCTCGCGTCATAAACGAGATCGCACCGCTAATCGAGATCGCCGTTAGGCTGGATGAGCGCGAGACGGCGCTAAATTTGGCGCGCAAGCACTCCTCGGCGATCCTTGAGGGCAACGACGATCTAAACGACCTGCGATTTTTTATCGCAGTTAGCGCATTTGGCGACGAGAACGACTACAAGATAGCCGTGGAGATAGCGGGCAAATTTGACGCTAGAAACGGCAATACCTACTACTCGGACTACCTGAACGAATTTTACGCGGAGTTTGGTTTTTAGCTGTTGCGGGTTAAATTTGGCTTTAAATTCGGCAAATTTGACCAAGATAAATTTAGCAAATTTTACTCGCCGAGACCAGCACCTTTAAGGTATTAAATTTGGTTTGATTAAATTTGGAATTGTGCATTAAATTTAATCTTTCTTGTTAAGGGGGAAGGGGCTTGAATTACG
>CALBNA010000300.1 GCA_937896205.1 uncultured Campylobacter sp.
GAAGTATCGTGAGATGATTTTTCGAGTTTTGAAGCAAAATTGAGCGTGCGCTAGGTATATAGCCTACGGAGCGAAAATTTTGCAAAATCTCGAAAAAGCGCTCGCGAGACGAGCCGCAATCACTTCACAAGATCGGCCAAAACCTTTGCCGCATGCTCCTTGGCTTTCACGCTCTTATACACCTTCGCGATCTTGCCGTCTTTGCCGATCACAAAGGTCGAGCGCGCTATGCCCAGATACTCTTTGCCGTAATTTTTCTTCACTTGCCAGACGCCGTAGAGTTTGGCGACTTCGTGCGTAGGATCGCTTAGCAGGATGTGCTTTAGGCTCTGTTTTTGCGCAAAGCCGGCGTGCGACTTGACGCTATCGGGACTAACGCCCACGATCACGGTGTCTTTGGCTATAAAGTCGTCGTAAAGCGCGCTAAATTCGCATGCTTCGGTCGTGCAACCCGGGGTGTTGTCCTTTGGATAAAAGTACAGCACGACGTTTTTGCCGACGAAGTCTTTTAGGCTGACGCTTACGCCGTCGCTGTTTTCTAGGCTAAACTCCGGCGCCGTATCGCCCGCTACTAGCGTGATTTTTCGCTCCAAATCCTCTTTAGAAAATTCGCTCATTTTTGCTCCTTTCTGATCTCCTCAAGCGTCTTGCCGCCCGAGCCTATCGAGCTTGCGTCGTATGTTTCGATATAAATTTGCACTCGCTCGCGATTTTTGCCCAGCACGCGCACCATGGTGTCGGTCATCTCCTCGACCAGCTTTTGCTTTTGCTCTTTTGTCGGCTCCGGGCCTGCCATTTTGACGTTTATGAAAGGCATTTTTTCTCCTTAAATTTGATAAATTTGGGCTAATTATATCAAAATTTTACCTGCACTCTTGCACGCCGCGTTCTAAAATTTAAGCCTTCATATTAAAACTTAGCTTTAAATTTGATATTTAAGTAAAGTTTAAAGCTAGTATGATTATTATGTGATTCGGTAGTAGTAAAATTTGATAAATTTACCCAAAAGGAGCGAATATGCGTAAGAATTTTTTCGGTTCTATCGTTTTGGCTGCGGCCTTAGTAGGCGGCGCGTTTATAGCTGTGCCACAGACTGCGAGTGCGGGCGTTTTGGCGCATCAGGTAAAAACCCAGGGCGAGCTTGGCTCGGTGTTTATCAATCCATACGACGTAGCACCTCTAACGGCCATTATTGATCGCGCGGGCAAGGACATCAAGGATATCCATGTGCGGGTGCTGGGTAAACCGGGCGGCGGCATCGACATCGCCTATAACGTCTCCGAGCATGCGCTGCTAAATCACGACGGCGTGCCGATCTGGGGGCTGTATCCGGACTATCTAAACGAGGTCGAAGTAAGCTACGTTTTTAACGGCGAAAAGAAGGTCGAAAAGTATAAAATTTACGCTCAGCCGATCGTGACGTATAGCCGAGATTATAGATTTAGCCACATGCAAAAGATGAAGGTTAAAAAGGTCGATCCTGCGTTTAAAAACAGGCTATACCTCATCAACAACACCATCACGAGCGTTTATAAGCCGCTTGATTGGAAAAACGGCGGTGCCGCTAGCTGGAATGATTTCACCGAAAATTTCGTCGTCGATACGCAGGGCGAGGTCAGATGGTATCTGGACTATCAGAAATTTTACGACCGCAGCGAGCGCAGAGTGATGGACGGCGGTATGATGATGGGCTTTCATCAGCTGCCAAACGGCGATCTTAGCTGGGGCATGGCGCAGCGATATATGCGCTACGATATGATGGGCAAGGAGGTGTATAACCGCGAGCTGCCGCGCGGCTACATCGACCTTAGCCACGAGGTGATGCCGCTTAAGGGCGATCACTTGCTGCTTCGCGTCGGTAAATACAACTACCATCATCCTGACGGCAGAATTTCGCACACGATCAGAGATCACATCATCGAAGTGGACGGCAGCGGCAAGGTCGTGGACGAGTGGGATCTGAATGAAATTTTCGGCAAAAACGTCTATCGCAGTAGCCTCATCAAGGCTCTTGACGCTCGCGCCGTTTGCCTAAATATCGACATGGACGCCAAAGAGATCAAAATCAGCGACGATCTGCCTTTCGGCGACGTGACATCGACCGGCACGGGACGCAACTGGGCGCACGTAAACTCGATCTCATACGATCCTAGCGACGACGGCATCATCCTCTCGCTCCGCCACCAAGGCATAGTTAAGATCGGCCGCGACAAAAAAGTAAAATGGATCCTTGCATCGCCCGAGGGCTGGAGCGCGGACTTTAAGGAAAAAGTGCTAGTGCCCGTGGATAAAAACGGCAATAAGATCAAATGCGAAAACTCAAGATGCGAGGGCGATTTCGACTGGTCGTGGACGCAGCACACCGCGTGGCTAACTCCGCGCTACGATAACAAGGGCAGCATAAAGCACATCAGCGTATTTGACAACGGCGACGGCCGAGGCATGGAGCAGCCTGCGCTAAAAGAGCAAAAATACTCTCGCGCGGTCGAGTATAAGATCGACGAGCAAAAAGGCACAGTCGAGCAGACGTGGGAGTTTGGCAAAGAGCGCGGATTTGACTTCTATAGCGCGGTTACTAGCAACGTGGAGTGGCAAAAGGATAAAAGCACGTACTTCATCTCAAGCTCGAACGTCTATCTGCTAAAGCCCGATAAGACGATCAAAATGGTACTTGTGGAGATCGATCCGAAGACAAATGACGTCAAATTTGAGATGGACGTGGAGTCGGCGTCTAGAGACGACGTAGCCTACCGCGCGATGGTGATCGATCCGAATATCTTTGAATATTAAATTTAACCTTTCTGGTTTAGTTTTTCTAGCCGCCAAAATTCGGTGTGCGGCTGGATTTGGTAATTGTGCGGCGAGTTAAATTTGAAAGAAAATTTGGCTTGCCGCTTTGTTTAAATTTAGCTCGTCAAATTTGCCTAGCTTAGTCCGCTTAATCTCAAATTTACCCTTTATTTTATACAATTTTTAAAATTTAATCCAAAGGATTTCTATGAAAATAATCTCTAAATTTACGCGGATTTTAGCCGTCTTTTGCCTGCTTGGCATCGGCGCAAATGCGCTAGAGGAGGGCAAGGAGTATCAGATACTACAAAAACCTCTAGATGTGCCTAAAAACAGCGTCGTAAAGGTCTTTAGCTATGAGTGTCCGCACTGCTATAAATTCGATAAAACCGTCACGCCCAAACTCTTTAGCGAGCTAGACGGAGTTAAATTTATCCCGTATCACCTAAAAACCAAGGGCAAGCTCGGCGAAACGGCGAGCAAAATTTTTGCCGCGATGATCGCTCTAGATGAGGCAAACGACGTTAGTCTGCTAAGCGACAAATCTAAATTTAAAAAAGCTAAATTTGCGGTTTATAATGCCATTCACGATAAAAACGACGATTTTAACGGTGGCAAAGATAAGGCTAGATTTATCAAAACCGCCATTAGCGCAGCAGGCGTGAGCGAGGCGGACTACGACAAGGCGCTAGCCAGCCCGCGCGCGCAAGAAATTTTAAAAACATGGGACGAGAGCTACGACGTAGCCAAGGTTCAGGGCGTGCCCGCATACGTTGTTAGCGGTAAATATCTGCTAAACGCGCAGGCGTTGGGCTCGATCGACGCCATGGCTGCCGCCGTCAAAGAGCTATCGGCGAGATAATGGACTATAATATCGATAACAAGGGCTTTGTCTGCTTTGTGTATAACTTGCAGCGAAGGCGGGCGTTTTGGGCGGCATTGCTCGCGGTTTTGGCGGTCAAATTTATCTTGTGCGAGCTGTTTTTGGGCGGCGCGGTTGCGGACGCGCTTGTAGTGAAGCTGCGCTTTGCGACGCTGTTTGCTGTGTTTGGCGTGTGCGTGGCGATGTGCGCGCCTAAGGTTTTTGGCGTCAAGCTGGCTGGATTTTTCCTGATTTTTCTGGGCGTGATATTTGGACTTGATTACTCTACGAGCGATTTTAGCGGCGTTAGCGAGATTAGTTTTCCTTTTGCGCTACCGCTAAACGAAATTTGCCCGAGCCTTTTTGCGCCTGATTTTAGCGCGGCGAACGAGGCTGGATTTATCAAAATTTACTCGTGGGCAAATTTTGCGTTTTTTGCGGTGTTTGGGGCGTTTTGTTTGGTGATGATTTTGAGCTGGTTTGTGTATAATGCCCGCAGTAGTGAAATCAATCAAATTTAAATTTGGGATTCCCCGCGCTTGACGGATTTTAAAAGTAGTTTTCGGCTAGGATACTCGGGTCACG
>CALBNA010000301.1 GCA_937896205.1 uncultured Campylobacter sp.
GTCTAAAAGAGATCAAAAAGATAAATCACAATTTAAGCTATGATGAGCTTTTTGAGCTTGAAAAGGCAAACAACGAGGGTAGAGTCTCAAGCAATGGCACATTTATGGTTGATACTGGAATTTTTACTGGAAGAAGCCCAAAAGATAAGTACTTTGTAAAACAAGATCCAAGTCAAAAGTATATCGCTTGGGGCAAAATAAATCAGCCTATTACAAAAGAGCTTTTTGACAAGCTTCTTAAAAAAGCAAAAGAGCAGCTAAGCGGCAAGGAAATTTTTATCCAAGACGCATTTTGTGGAGCTAGCAAAAAGAGCCAAAAATCAGTCCGTTTTGTCACTGAAGTAGCGTGGCAAGCACATTTTGTAAAAAATATGTTCATCCGCCCAAGCGAGAGCGAGCTAGCGGAATTTCATCCTGATTTCGTCGTTTACAACGCGTGCAAATGCAAAAACGAAGAGTGCAAAGAGCAGGGGCTAAACTCCGACGTTTTCGTTATCTTTAACGTCGAGGAAAACGTCGCCGTTATCGGCGGCACATGGTACGGCGGCGAGATGAAAAAGGGCATTTTCTCGATGATGAACTACTGGCTGCCGCTAGAGGGCAAGCTAAGCATGCACTGCTCGGCAAACGTGGGCAAAGATGGCGACACGGCGCTATTTTTTGGTCTAAGCGGCACGGGCAAAACGACGCTATCAACCGATCCAAACCGCAAGTTAATCGGCGACGATGAGCACGGCTGGGACGATGAAGGGATATTTAACTTCGAGGGCGGCTGCTACGCGAAGTGCATAAATTTAGATCCGAGCAGCGAGCCTGAAATTTACGCCGCGATCAAACGCGACGCGCTGCTTGAAAACGTGGTCGCAGATGAGGCTGGCGTCGTGGACTACAAAGACGGCAGCAAGACCGAAAACACCCGCGTTAGCTACCCGATCTATCATATCGATAACTACGAGCCAAGCTCTGCGGGCGGCCATCCGAAAAACATCATCTTCCTAACCGCCGACGCGTTCGGCGTTTTGCCTCCGGTCGCAAAGCTTACTAAAGAGCAGGCTATGTATTATTTCCTAAGCGGCTATACGGCCAAAGTCGCAGGCACCGAGCGCGGTATCACCGAGCCCGTGGCGACATTTAGCGCGTGCTTTGGCGAGCCGTTTATGCCGCTACACCCGACCGTTTACGCTAAGCTGCTGGGCGAAAAGATCGATAAACATAACGTCAGCGTCTATCTGGTAAACACAGGCTGGAGCGGCGGCGCGTACGGCGTGGGCAAGCGAATGAGCATCAAAGCCACTCGCGCATGCATAAACGCGATCCTTGACGGCAGCATCAAAAAGTGCGAATTTGAAAATTTCGAAAAATTTAACCTCGCGATCCCAAAAGAGCTCGCAGGCGTCGAGACAAAGCTGCTAAATCCTATCAACACGTGGGAAAATAAGAGCGAATATGTCGCTACTCGCGATAAGCTAGCAGGTATGTTTGAAGCGAACTTTAAACGCTACGAGGATGTAAAAGAGGGCGTAGAATACGCAAAAGCCGGCCCTAAGGCTTAAATTTAAAGGGCGCTGGTTGAAATTTTACTCTGTAAAACGCGGGCTTAAATTTAGCCTTTTAGCCTGCGCTTTTTTTCTTTCCGGTTGCGATATCTTTGGCGGACAGAGTCAAAGCTCCGCGCTAAAGTCCGCCAAGCAGCCCGAGTTTTCTTTTGCTCCTGACTCCGACGCGGTCGCGTATCTAAACGAATATCGCCGCGGCTCCGGACTCTCTGGTCTAAAACCAAATCAAATTTTAAGCCAGGCTGCAAAAAATCACGCCGAGTACAGTGCCCAAAACGAATACATGGGGCACGACGAAGCGGCGGGACGGGCTAAATTTAGCGGCGCGACTCCGGCCGACAGAGCCCTAGCCGTAGGCTACAAATCAACCCTAGTGCTTGAAAATATCGCCTATAAAAGCGACTTTAAAGAGGCGGTGGACGGGCTGTTTTCGGCGATCTATCACCGATTTGCGTTTTTAAATTTGAGCGTCGATGAGGTCGGCTACGCGCTCGCGTCCAAGGATAAATTTAACGCCTTCGTCTTTGAGATGGGCAACTCTAGGCTCAGTGCCTTTTGCGCTAGGGGTGCGAGCGATACGGGCGCGGGGCGGTTTTATACCAACGTATGCGCCGATAAAAATCTAAAAATCAAAGATGCCAAATTTGACAGTTTCACAGGCTCAATGAAGCCCTACGTCAAATTCCCGGACGCTACTGCGGTGACGCCCTATTTTAGCGGTGAGATCCCGGATCCATTCCCTGAGTGCAAGATCACGGCAAATCCCGTTAGTATCGAGTTTAACGCAAACGCGGGCGAGGTCAAATTTAAAGATTTCGAGATATTTAAAGACGGGCGAAAGACCCAAAATTTGCACGTCATCACGAGCGCCAACGATATAAACTCCAAATTTTCCTCCAAGCAGTTCGCGGCTTTTTCGCGGGAGGCTTTTGACTTTGGCGCGCAGTATGAGGCGGTTTTTAGCTACGAGCAATCAGGCGCGCGAAATCAAAGCGCCCAAAACGCGGGCGCGCAGGTAAAGCAAATAAAATGGAGCTTTAAAACCAAAACGCCGCAAAATCCGTATTTTGACGCGCGCGACGGCGACGTGCTGGGCGTGGATGCGGATAAGACCTACGAGATATTTTTCCGCCCCAAAGACTGCAACGACCTCATGACGCGCTACTCTTACAAGGCCTCGGGCTTTATGACGCCTACGGTCGCGCAAAGCGGTACAAACACGCTAAGCGTGAAGCTAAAAGGCATGGCGGGCGATACGCTAAGCATCGTAGCGGGCGGCATGAGCGTCAAGGTGCGGCTCAAAACCAGCTCGCCCGAAGCCGTGCGCGAGAGAAGAGCGTTTTACGTGAAGGCTGGGTTGATGATCGCCGGCGTGATAGTAGTTTTTGCGCTGATTGGCAGAAAGATGAGGCGGTAAATTTACGCCGCTTTGTTTTTGGATCGTGCCTTCAAATTTGAGCTTTTTGAGGCGAATTTGCTTTGTAAATTTAGCGATACAAGAGGCAAAATAAATTTACCTGCAAATTTGACGACTGCTCTCCCGCAGACGTTGCTTTTATTAAATTTGATAATGCTTGAGGTGCGATAATTTAGCTTTTTTCTAAATGGCGCGTTTTGTTTGAGGTTTTGCCGCCTGATGCTCGTCTAAAGGCTATAACTACGCACGGTTGTGCCGGTAAGCGTTATGCGTCATTAAATTTGACGGCCCATTTTCCTGCAAGGTCGTAAAGCGTATATTTTAAATTTCATCCCCGTTTATCTCATCCGCAAGTTTTAAAATTTTATCCCGCACCGCCTCAGGGGCGTAGATATCCATCCACTCTATCCCATTTGATGCGCTAAAAAGCACGGCGATCCGCCCCTCGCTCATCGCGCGCTTGGCAAGCTTGGTCGCCGCGGGGCTGTTTCCCATGTTTGGCGTCTCGTCTATGCTTATCTCGGCGCAGCGGCGCAAAATAGGCGCTAGATCAAACTCACCCTCGAGCAAAATAATAACCGAGCCGCGTCTAAAACTGCAAGCGTTCCAAAAGATCTCGGCGCCGTTTACGCATTCGCTCGCTAGATCGAGGCGAAATTTGCCCCGCTCGCGCACGAGAAAACTAAAGTCGCTCAAATTTAACGGGTGCTCCACGCTGCCGAAAGCCCCCACGATACTATCTTTGCGCCCGTTATAGACGTAGGCGGCGAGCGCGTTTTGCAGTAGCGGAGCGATGATCTGCTCGTGCGCGCTCGTGTGATCGTCATCTCTGGCGCGGCCTGCGATCTTTACGAAAAACGGTTTGAAATACTCCATAAACGCTCCTTAAATTTATAAAATTTGCTCGCTTTTGCTTTTAAATTTAGCGCTAGCGGTGGTTAAATTTAGCTCGCACCGCTAGCTACATTTTCGGCTCGCCTCAAGCTCCGCCGTTTTTAAATTTTACGCAGGCTTTAGAGCGTAAAATTTAAGCGCCGTTTTCTAAATTTAGGCGTGCTCTTAGAATGGCACGCGTCTAAATTTAACGTCCTAAAATTTCAAATTTATCGCCGCGAACTGCAATCGCTTCGGCATTATTTATCGGCGCCAAATTTAGCTTGCTGCCTTAAATTTTTAAAATTTCGGCCGCACTTTGCACAAACGGCTCCTTACCGTAGTGCGGCACCGGGTAAAATTTCACCAGATCAAGCCCCGTTTGCGCCGCGGCCCCGTATTCGCCCGCATCGTCCATCACGCTCGTGTACTCCACGCTAAGCCCCGCTCTTGCTAGCTTAAATTTACCCCAGCGCCACGTAATCAGCGGGCAACGGCGTGATAACGCTGATAAAGATAAAATCCTCCTTGCCGGTGTTTTTCATGCCGTGGCACTCGCCCTTAGCCGAGATCACCACATCGCCCTTTTTGACCGAGACTTGCCTGTATTTAGCGGGTCGCTCACTCTTAAAATTTACCTGCTCGCCGTTATCCAAAAGTCCGCCCGCCGTCTTTTCGGCCTCGCTCGTACCCTCTTTGCTAAGATAAAACACGCCCTCGCCTTGCAAGCACACCCACACGTCGTCGCTTTTAGTGTGTGCGTGCACCGCGACTTCTTGGCCGGCTCGCACGACCCAGACCGCGCAGCTAGTGGCGTCCGTCTCGCAAAATATCGTTTTTCTCGCATTTTCTCCGCTCTTTGCGACCTCGCTTACGTGATAAATTCGCTTTTTCATTTTTGCTCCTTTTTCGTTCATTTTAGCCGCGCAGAGTGAATACGGCGTGAAATTTAAGTGGATTTGAGCTAAAATCAAAGCCAAAATTTAGCGCAAAAAGGAAAAACGATGCAAGAAAATCCAAAAAAAATGTGGTCGGGTAGGTTTAGCGGTGAGAGTAGCGAGCTTTTGGAGGAGTTTAACGCCTCGATCGGCTTTGATAGGGCGCTTTGGCAGGAGGACATCGCGGGCAGCAAGGCGCACGCTCGGATGCTCGGCGCCTGCGGGATTTTAAAGCCTGAGGAGAGCGAAAAGATCGTCGCGGGGCTTGACGCCGTGTTTGAGGAGATAAAAAGCGGTAAATTTGAGTTTAAAACCGCCGACGAGGACATTCATATGGCGGTCGAAAAGCGCCTAAGCGAGCTCATCGGAAGCGATCTTGGCGGCAGGCTACACACCGCGCGCAGCAGAAACGATCAGGTCGCGCTTGATTTTCGCCTCTACGTGCTTAAAAGCGGTGTCGAGATCTCCGAAAAAATCCGCGAGCTAGTCGCTGCGCTACGAGATATCGCTAGCAAGCACGCGGACACGCTGATGCCAGGCTACACGCACCTTCAGCACGCCCAGCCCGTGAGCCTTGCCTATCATCTGCTAGCTTACGCGTTTATGTTTCGCCGCGACTACGAGCGCTTTACTAGCTCGCGCGAGCGAAACAACCTCTGTCCGCTGGGCTCCGCCGCGCTTGCCGGCACGCCGCATCCGATAAACCGCGAGCTCGTCGCGCAGGAGCTCGGCTTTGCGGGAGTAACGCCAAATGCGATGGATAGCGTCAGCGACCGCGATTTCGCGCTGGAGATTTTGTTTAACGTAAGCGTGCTGATGACGCATGCGTCACGCCTGTGCGAGGAGCTCATCTTGTGGAGCTCGCAGGAGTTTGGATTCATCACGATCAGCGACGCGTACAGCACGGGCAGCTCGATCATGCCGCAGAAGAAAAACCCCGACGTCGCCGAACTCATCCGCGGCAAAACGGGGCGCGTAAACGGCAATCTCGTCGCGCTGCTAACGGTAATGAAGGGCTTGCCGCTAGCATACAACAAGGACATGCAAGAGGACAAGGAGGGCGTTTTCGATAGCGTCGCCACCGCGCTTACGAGCCTTGAAATTTTAAAACAGATGCTAAAAACGGCTAAATTTAACGAGCAAAATATGCTAGCGATGACGCGCCGCGGGCATCTCACGGCGACCGATCTGGCTGATTATCTCGTGCGGGAGAAAAACGTGCCCTTTCGCCGGGCGCACTTTATCACGGGCAAGGCCGTGGCGTATGCTGAAAATTTGGGCCTGGATTTGAGCGAGCTAAATGCGCAGCAGCTTGCTAGCGTGGATGAAAACTTGGGCGCGGGTGCGGTTAAATTTCTTGATCTAAACGCTTCTAAGGAGGCACGCAAGTCGCAAGGAGGCACGGCGAATGAGAGCGTTGCGGCGCAGATTGAAATTTTAAACGAGTGGCTGAAAGGCTAAATTTAAGGAGCTAAGTACGGCGAAATTTTAAAATTTCATAGTTGCGGTTTTAAAATTTCGTAGCCGCAGCTTTAAATTTTAAAATTTGGCGAGCTATGTAATACGTCTGCTGTGTGCGGAGCGGGCTAGGCGGTAGTGTTTTAAACACCCGCCGCGGGTAATTGCTGCGTAAATTTAAAAACGGCAGCGCGCCCTAAGCTGGCTTTAGAGCAGGCGCCTGAGGTTATAAAGTTAAATTTAAAAGACCGAGCCGGCGCAAAGTGGAGTGCTTGGTTACAAATTTAGGCGTGAGATAAAATTTTAAAAAAGCGTGCCGCCGCTAGGTTGCTTAAGTGCGGATGAAAAGATGCGAGCAGACTTTGCGGCGAGTTTTTAATCGGCGTCGAGGGCGGCGCGGAGTAGAATTGAATTTAAACTCAAAGATTAATGACGGCGGATCGGATTTTTTCGGGAGCGGAATTTAATCGAAGTAAATTTAATCGTTAAACGGTGTGCACGTAATTGATAGGGCGCGAACGGAATTTAATCAAAGCAAATGAAGCGGCATTTTCTTCGTTTCTACGCGTCGTGGAGGTAGGAGTGAAGCTGAATCAAAGCAAAATTAAACATGGAGGGCGTTTTGATATATTTGGTGTCTAATACGAAATTTGATCATCCGCAGGTGAGGCGGCTTGCGGTCTGCGAGATAAAATTTTTCAAATTTAGCCTGCCTACGCAGACGGACGCGCTAATTTTTACCTCCAAAAATGCGGTGGCGGCGATAAAATTTAATGAAATTTCACTTGATTTAGATACGCCCGTTTACGCTATCGGCGAGCCGTGCGCTGCGGCTGCGCGCGAGTTTGGATTCCGCGATATCTATACGGCGCGGCACGGGCACGGAAATGAGTTTGCCGCGGAGATCGCGCCGCTCTTGCAAGGCGCAGACGCGCTGTATCTGCGCGCGAGGCAGACGGTATCGAAACTGGAGCAAATTCTATCTAGCGCCGGCGTGCGGCTGCAAAGCGTGATCGCTTATGAAAATTGCGTCCTTAGCCTGCCCGCCGCCGCAAAGCCGCCGCAAGGCAGCACGCTGATTTTTACCTCGCCTAAAAACGTGCGCGGCTTTACCGCAAATTTCGGCTGGGACGGGGGCTATAGGGCGATCTGTATCGGCA
>CALBNA010000302.1 GCA_937896205.1 uncultured Campylobacter sp.
ATTATTATAAATAGCTTAAATCCAAAAAATAATTTAAATTTTTATATTTTCCGCTAAAATTTAGCCCAAATTTTACGAATTTAATCTAAAATTTATCTTAGCGTGAGTTCTGCGGCGGCGAGAGGATATAAAATTAACCCAAACGAAATCATTTTAAGGAGCACTCCATGAACCTACTTTCTAAATTTAGCAAAGGCTTTCTAGCAGTCGCGATGTTTGGCGCTCTTGGCGCGGCCGCGTTTACCGAGGGCGAGGACTACGTAAAGCTCGAAAAACCGCTGCCTGTGGAGCAAAACACGCTAGTTAAGGTCTTTAGCTACGCATGCCCGTTTTGCTACAAATACGACAAAACCGTCACGCCAAAGGTCGTAGAAAAGGTCGCGGGGCTAAAATACGTGCCGTTTCATCTAAAAACCAAGGGCGAATACGGCGAGCTCGGAAGTAAAATTCTAGCCGTTTTAGCCGTGATGGACGAGGAAAAGGGCGTAAGTCTGCTAGATGAAAACTCACTGTTTAAAAAAGCAAAATTTGCCTACTACAAGGCCTATCACGATCAAAAGCAGCGCTGGAGCGACGGCAAGGACGAGGCTGCGTTTTTAAAGACGGGGCTTGATGCGGCAGGCATCAGCGAAGCGGACTATCAAAAAAAGCTAGAGGATCCCAAAGTCGCCGAACTGCTTAAAAAATGGGACGAGAGCTACGACGTAGCCAAGATCCAGGGTGTGCCGGCGTTTGTCGTAAACGGCAAATACCTCATCATGACGAAGTCTATCACCTCCCTAGACGGCATGACGCAGCTGGTTGAAGAGCTGCTCAAAAAATAGGGCGCGGGCATGAAATTTGCGGAAAAAATAGCGAAATTCGCAGATAGCCGTCTGCCGTGGGCGATCCTCGTAGCGGTGAGCGTGGGACTCGTGATCCTCGCGCACTCGCTGTTTCAAAACTACGTCTATATGCCGCCTTGCGAGCAGTGCGTCTATATCCGCTTTGCCTTTTTGTGCATGGCGCTAGGAGGCCTGGTCGCGATCGTAAATCCTAAAAATTTACTCCTCGCCGCACTTGGCTACCTGTTAGCGTTTTGGGGCGCGATCCAGGGCATAATGTATAGCGCCAAACTAATCAAAATCCACGACGCCGTCCACGAGGACGATCCGTTCGGCGTGCAGGGCTGCTCGACCGAGCCGCACTATCCGTTTGGCTTGCCGCTTGAAAAGTGGGCGCCTGACTGGTTCTTACCTACGGGCGACTGCGGCTACGATAATCCGATGGTTCCGGACGGCGTCACGCTAAGCGGCTTTCAAAAATATCTCGTAGATCTTTACGAGGACGGCTGGTACCTGATCCCATCAAGCAAATTTATGTCGATGGCCGACTGCACGCTCATCGGCTTTAGCGTCTGCTTCGTCGTGCTCGCCGCGATGTTCGTTTGCAAAATTTTAACTCTGAAAAAAGCTTAAATCGGTCTAAATTTAGACCGATTTTGCTATACTCGCCGCATGAGAGCCTTACGCGAGCATAATTTTAAAATTTACTTCATCATCATTTTCGCAAGCCTTTTCGTGGTGCTTTTGGGCGTGAAAAACTACGAGGACGCCAAGGCGCAGATCGTAGCGCTCGCGGATAAAAACAAGATCGCCGCTAGCGAAAACATCGTTGAGAGCTTCTCGTTTTGGCTAGACGAGCGGCTGCACTCCCTGGTGCGCGCGGCTAAATTTATGCAAAACGCGAACGCGATACGAGACGACGAAAAGCTCGGCGGCTTCATACGTCTTTTTAAAGAAAACTCTGCAGAATTCGATGCTTTGCAGTTTTTGCGCGAGGACGGAGAAATTTTCGTAGACGGCAAGGAGCTAGGCGAGAACGAGGCGATGCCAAAGAGTCTGCGCACGGGGCTTGTGTGGTTTGAGGAGACCAAAAGCACGCTAACGCCCACGGTAAATTTTATGCAGCGTCATAAAATTTTAGGCGAGCCGACGCTAAATTTATGCGTGCCCGTGCTGGACGGCGGCTCGTTTGCGGGGGTATTTTGCGGCGTGGTGAAGCTGCAAAACATACTAAAAAATATGGAAAAATTTAAACTCGCGCCCGATTCATACGCCTTTATCGTAACACACGGCGGCGAAATTTTAACGCCGATGAAGGACGCGGCGCTAAAAAAGCAGATCGAGGATAAATTTAAAGAGCTTTTCCTGCGTGACGAGGACATCACGAGCCTAAATATCGGCTCAAATTTCATCTCCGTCGCCGAGATCCCCACGCTAAACTGGTTCATAGGAGCCGGCACCGATAACGAAAAGGAGCTCGCCGCGCTGCTTAACTCCGTGCTAAAAAACGCTCTCATCCTGCTTTTTGCGTTCGCGGCGCTGGCGCTGGTGGCAAATTTCCTCCATAACTTTATGTACTCAAAAATCAAAAACCTGCAAGACGACTACGAAGCCCTACTCAAGCACAAAGCCCGTATGAGCGAGGCTGGCGAGCTAATCAGCGGCATAAATCATCAGTTTATCCAACCGGTTAATTCGCTAAATTTGATGATCTCAAGCCTACTCATGCTGCAAAAAGACGGCAAACTAGACGCTGCGACGCTAGAAAATATGCTGCAAAAAGGCCAGGCTGCAACCGTGCTTTTAAGCGATACGATCGAGATTTTTAGAAATTTTTATAAAAGCAGCGACAGCCCGCAAAAATTTAGCGTGCAGCGCTGCATAAAAGACCTGCTAAAGCTCATGCACACCGAGCTTAGCAAAGCAAACCTCGCGGTAAGCTTGCGCGAGTTTAAAGACGAAGAGGTCACGCAGCGCATGGGCATCGTGCAGCAAATTTTACTCATCCTCATACACAACGCCAAAGACGCAGTCGTGGAGCGGTACAAAGACGAGATCGCCAAGCGGCAGGTTTTTTTGGACGTCAAATTTGAAAACGGCACGTGCAAGATATCCGTCACGGATTACGGTAGCGGCGTGAGCAAGGCGGCTCGGGATAAAATTTTAACCCAGCCAAAAACCACCAAAAAGCAAGGAAGCGGCATCGGGCTGTATTTTGGCAAAAAGCTCGCAAACGAAAAGCTTTCAGGCGACATCAGGCTGCTAAGCGCGGGCGATCCGACGACGTTTGAGCTGAGCTTTGAGATAAATTTAAAGGAATAAGATGCAAGAGCACTTAAAGCTGCTTAAAGACCTAACCGTCCTCATCGTCGAAGACGACGAGATCGCAAGGGAACTGCTAATAGGCGGGCTAAAGCCCTACTGCCTAAGCGTCTGGGGTGCGGGCGACGGGCTAGAGGGGCTGGAGCGCTTTAAAAAGCTAGCTCCCGCCATCGTCATCACCGACATCCACATGCCCGCGATGAACGGCTTTGAGATGATGAAAGAGATGATGCGCATAAAGCCGGCACAAAAATTTATCGTCTTTACCTCATACGATACCGACGACAACCTCATCAAAAGCATCGAGCACGGCGCGGCGTCGTTTCTAAAAAAGCCCGTCGATATCGCCGCTCTGTGCCGCCTGCTCGTGGCTCTAACCTACGAAAAGGACGAAAAGCTCGTGCGTCTGGGCCCGCAAACTAGCATAAATCTCGCCAAAGAAAAGATCTACAAAAACGGCGAGGAAATTTATCTCTCGTTTTTGCAAAACAAGCTCTTTTGGCTCTTCGCGTATAATCTAAACAAGCTCGTGAGCTACGAGATGATCGAGGAGTTCGTATATGAAAACGAGCTGCCTAGCAAGGGCGCGATACAAAACGTCGTGCTGCGGCTAAAGCGGGAGCTGGGGGTTAAATTTAAAAATATTAGCGAGAGTGGGTATATACTGCTAAGTGGCGAATAGTCTAAATTTGGCGGCTTGTCTTTTTTCTTTATACGTCGTTGGAAATTTCGCCGAGGCTCGGTTACATACTATATGTATGCGCCCTC
>CALBNA010000303.1 GCA_937896205.1 uncultured Campylobacter sp.
GGCTCGGAGATGTGTATAAGAGACAGCTATAATATCCCGTAAATTTGACGAAAATTCGGATATTGATATTATGGTTATTTTCAAAGACGATCGCTATAAGCCGCAAACTTATTTAAATTACCTAAAAGGATTAATAGGACAAAAATACACGAGGTCGGAAATTCATCAAAGTAATCCGACTATTGTACTTGAATTAAATCATATTAAATTTGAATTAGTTCCGGCATTAGATTATTTATTTAATATTAGATACAAAATTCCAGAAAAGCAAAGTAATTATGCCGACTGGCTAGTAACAGACCCAGATGAGTTAAATGGAAAACTTACAAATAACCAAAATTTAAGACGATTGGTAAGAGTAGCTAAAATTTGGAATATAAAACAGGGCGGGCTTTTTAATTCGTATGAGCTTGAAAAGTTTATTGTGGATAATATTTGTACCTATGGAAATTTAGCCGATTATTTTTATACTTTTTGCAATACCCTGCACACCAAATATAACCATTTGCAATATAAAAACAATAAAATAGAAAGACTAAAAGAAAAAGCATCTACAGCAAGAATGTTTGATACGGAAGCCGATATTGTGGACTTGTTTGAATAGACACTCCATATCAGGCACCAAACCCCTCGCCAGCTTTTAAAATTTCATCCCTTAGTTTCTCATGTCCGGCCGATAGAGCCGCGATCTTGGCTAGTTTTTCATCCTTTATCTGCACAAATTCGCTCTTTAGCGCCGACAAAATTTTATTTAAAAATGACGCGTTTCCCAGCATCTCATTTTCAAATTCGTATAAATTTAACGACGTCAAAACGCGGTCTTGCACCTCGTCAAAGCTCGGGATAAACAGCGCAAAGCCGTTTTGCTCGTGCGCGCGCATCGAGCCCGCGATCTTTTCTTTTAGAAAATACACGGCGATTTTGACGGCGTTTTCGTAGTTTGCGGCGACTTTGAGATTTAGCTTTTCAAAAAACAGTGCCGTCTTTTGCAGCCCCTTAAATTTCGCCGTCTCATAGTCTCGCAAAAACGTCCTATAAACCTGCCCCGCATACGTCCTAACATCGGCAAACACGGTATCAGAGTGCGTTTCGTCCTCTTTTTGCGCGTTTTCGAATTCGGATTTATAAATCATAAATTCGCGCTCCAGCCGAGCGTAAATTTCATCCAGCGCAGCGCCGATCTCTTCTTGCAGCGCGCTTAAGCCGCGCTTATACGTCCTAAAAAATTTGGCGAATTTCACATCGTTGTAGATGAGTTTTGAAAACACCTCGTCGCTGTCAAAATCCACCGCCTCATACGTGCTAGCTTCAAAATACTCGCCCTTTAGTAGCGTTTTTCGCGGTGCGTATTTATGCTTTTTCACGCTTTTTAGACTAGCTAGGATCTCGTCTGCAACTAGCTTTGCGACGTGCTTTAGCTCGTTAAAGGCTAGCTCGATTTTCGGTTTAAAATTTTCTTGCACGGCTTTTAAATTTGACTCTAGTTCGGCGTCAAATTTAGCGATTATCTCGCCCGCTTTTTCGTAAATTTTAGCGATTTTTTCGTGCTGATCTGCGTTTACGGCAACCAGTCTAGCGCACTTTTCGCGCACGAACTTTTCTTTTATCTCTTCGCCGCCAAAAAGCTCTCGGATAGCGCCTATCACAGCGCTAAAATTAGACTCTGCTAAAAGCGCCGCATCGCCCGCAGCTTGGGCTTTTACGGCTTGCCTGGCAGAAACCGCGATAATGCGCTCGAAAAATCGCCCGTAAGTCGTTTGCGCGTGAGTTTTGAGGCGCTCAAGCTCGCCCTTGCTTAGCTTATCTTTTTGATTTAGCAAGCAGATCGCCGTTTTGCCCCCGCCAGCCAAAAACTCCTCGATCTGCGCGGCTTCGCTAGCGCGCGCGGCATTGTCGGCGAGGCTTAGCCAGATGACGCCTGCGACGTCTTTTAGCACCTCGTGCGTGACGGCGGTGTCGGTCTTTGAGAGCGAGTTTAGCCCAGGCGTATCGACGAAATTTACCGACTTTAAAATTTCAGAGGGCGCGTAAACGCAAAGTCTACTCACATCATCGCCAAACACGCGCTGATCGACGAAGCGCCCTATCTCCTCGACGCCCAGATACAACTCTCTGCCGTTTTCGTAAAGCACGCTAAGTCCGGGCGCGGCGCCGTATCTGATAAAGGTCGGCTTTGAAGTCACGGGAGTTAGGCCTGATGGCAAGATTTCGCTACCCAAAAGCGCGTTTAAAAACGTCGATTTGCCGCTAGAAAACTGTCCGACTATAGCGACCGTAAGCGGACCGGATAAAAACAGATCGAGTTTATTTAGCTCCCGTTTTAGCTCGGCGCTTGGGTGAAATTTGGGCTCGGTTAGCTCGTTTTGTAGCCGTCTAAATCGCCCGTGAAAATCGTCCGAAAATATCTTAAAATACCGCGTTTTATACGCGCTTATAAACTCCTCAAACACTTTGCAGCTCCAAATTTATAGCATTTATCGCCTCGCTTTGCGAGTTTAGTCGCTCTAGCTCGCGCGAGTCCCGCCCGCTAATTTTCGCTAGCTCGGCAAGCTCGATTTTTAGCGCCTCTTCGCTGATCGCAAGCGCCTTTTCTTTATCTTTTAGTGCAGCTTCGATACGCTTTTTAAACTCGCTTTTTTCAAATTCGCTAAGCTCGAAAACGAAATTTTTGATCCTCTGGGCGCCCAAAAACTCCTCCGCGGCTACTTTGGCGGCTTCGGGTATGCCTTGAGCGCCCGAGTTTGCCGCGCTAGCCACCGCGTCCGCGACCTGGGCGCACTCTAAATTTATCCCTTTTGAGTTCAGATAGTCATTTATGCTAAAGACCTCGGCGGTCGCCGTTTTGCCCTCAAATTCGCCGAATTTTAGCGCGATATTTTGCGCGCACGCGGCGATTTGCCGTACGATTTCGTTGCGGTTTTGACGCATCAGGACTATGACGCCGTCTTTGATCGTCGTTTGCGCGATGCGCGAGAGGCGCTGCGGGTCGATCTTTTGTTTTTTAGAGGCCGTGTAGTTTACGTCATCCGCGACGCGCTGCTTTAGCGTTTGAGCTAGCGACCTTAGGCCCAGCTCGTAGCTATCCGCGGTTTTGGCCGTATCTAGGCGCTCCAGCTCCTCTTTTACCGCGTCTCTCACGTCCTCTAGACGGCTAGCCAGCGCAGCTTTTTGCTCGTTTAGTTCAGAAAGCCTTTGCGACAAGCTCAAATTTGAGCCCGTTAGTTTTAAAATCTCGCTTTGCGTATCCGCCGTAAACTGCGCGCAGACGCGTCCGAGCTCCTTTTTATATGCCTCGATGCCAAGGCGCGATTTTTGGCTATTTTGCCCAAAAAGCGTCTCGTAAAGATACTTCTTAAACTCCTCGACGCCGCTGTTTTGCCCACCCTCAAAGTAGCTTTTAGCGCTCACTGCGAAAAACTCAGCCCCGACGCCAAGGCCGCGCGTGCGCTCCTCGACGCTCTTTTTGGCGTAGGCGGCGACCTCGTTTAGCTCGCCCTCCTTTAGCACGTCCGCGTGCGTGAGCAACACGGCGAGCCTCACGGCGTGGGAGTTTTGCAGGCTTGAGACGATGAAGTCCAGATCCTTTTGCGTGGCGCTTTGCGAGACGTTCATCAGGTGCACCATCAAGTCGCACTCCCGCATAAACCGACGCACCAGCTCCTCGCGCGCAGCCACCGCGTCGTCGATGCCCGGCGTATCGATGATGCGCACGTTATCCTTTAAAAGTTCTAAATTTTCGTAAAGCTCGACGCTTTTTACGAATTTAGCGTATTTCGAGTCCGCCGAGGTGTAGAGCTTGATCTCGCCAGTTTTAACCGTTTTGCTAGCGGGCTGGTCGGAGCAAATTTGACTCGCGCTAGAGCTTTTAAATGTGGCTTTTGATTCGTCGCCGTCCGCGTCAAATTTACCGTTTAAATTTTGCGCCGTTTCGCTCGAATTATTATTAAATTTGCCGCACGAGTCGCCATAAATTTGGGCCATTTCGTCATCTTGATCTTGCGCTATGCCAAGCTCTTTTAGCTCCGCTTCACTCCAAAAATTTACCTTCGCAAAAGGCTCGGGCGAGTATTTTAGAACGGTCAAATTTACAGTTTCGGGCACGTTTGAAGCGCCCAGGATTTTCTTGCCCAGCAGCGCGTTTAGCAGGGTTGATTTGCCCGCGTTTATGACGCCAGTAACCGCGACGTTAAACTCGAGCTCAAGCGCTTTTTGGCGCGCTTTTGTCGCCGCGCTTGCGACGTGCGCGTGCGGATTTAGTGACAAAATTCGCTCGCAGATATCGTTTAGCGCGTCTATTTTTTGATGAAAGACGTCTGATTTTTTAAAATTTGCGCCCTCTTGCTCGTTCCCTGCGGTCAAATCTGCGCCAAGAGAGCGCAAAAACGCCGCAAGCCGCTTAAAATGCGCGGCGGAAATTATGTTTTCGGTTTGCAGGATTTCCAGTGCGGCGAGTAGTTTTGATTTTGAGATTTTTGCGGATTTTAGAGCGTTTATCGCACCCAGCTGAGCGCACTGGAGGCTGTATATGTCGGCCTTTAGCCCAAGCGCGTGAAGGATATCTCTAAACTCTTTTAGCGCCATAAATCTATCGAAATTGTTAGCATCCGCCGCGAGTAAAACGGCGAGGCTTTGCTCGTCTGCGAGAATTTGCGTTTTTGGGTCTAAAAATAGCTTAAGAGTGCCCCAAATTTCGCTTAAAAATTTATCCGTATCCACCGCTTCGCCTTTGGTAAAATTTGCGCCCGCAAGGTCGCTTCCTGGGCGAAATTTAGCATAAATTAAATTTAAACAAGCTTGGGCGGGTTATTTTCGTGATAAATTTAAAGCAGTCTGCGTAAAAAGCAAATTTGACGGCAAAATCGCGTCAAATTTACATAGCGGCTCGCGGCTGAATGATGTTTTGATCAAATTTTTGCTCGGTGTCTTCGCTCATTATGCGCAAAATTTTGCTGCGTTTGATCTTAGCATCGTCCTTAAATATCGCGCGCACTTTGTCCATGCCTGCATAAAAGTCGCGCATGAGCACGACGCAGATGTATTTGCCAAAAAACGTCGGCTTGATAACGCCGTTTTCTTCATAGATCGCGTTCACTAGCTTTAGCAAGCTAAGCTCGACAAACAGATCTTTGTTGATGTTTGCGTCGTTTTGCTCGTTGTAGGCTTTGATATCGACGGCACCGTCAAAGAGCCTTGTTAAAAACGTGTATTTAAGTCGCTCTTTCTTACTAAAACCACATTTTGCGATGACTGGACTTCGCCTATTTTTTATCCTTTTGCCGTATTCAAGTAGATTAAACGCGTTTATTACAAGCTCGCCATTAAGAAAGCTAAATGCTCCGCTACCAACGCCAAGATACTCTAAATTTGAACCAACATATTCGTCACGAAGGTCAGCATTTTTTTCATTTGAAAATGCCCAAGCATTGCTTTGTTTGTAGTTACTTTTGCTAAATTCTTCAGTGATTATCTCATAAAATTCACGCTCGTTATCGATGTTTGAGACACCAAGCGAGCGAGCTATATTCTCTCTTGTTAGCTCTGATTTCATAAGTGGATAGAAGGTGATTTGTTGCGGAGAGATCGATTTTGCGACATTTACGTCGTTTATTAGCTGCTCTTTTGTTTGATTTGGCAGGTTAAAGATGAGATCTAGGCTGATGACCGGGATCTTGCCCAGAGTCTGCTCGAGCTTTCTTTTCGTCTCTTCAGCTGAGCCGAATTTCTCATATCTGCCAACTCTTTTTAACGTCTCGTTATCAAAGCTTTGCACGCCTACGCTTAAGCGGTCGATAAGCCCGTCAAAACGGCTGAGGCTTTCTGGCGAGATGTGGTTTGGATCGCTCTCGGCCGAGATATCTTCGATGCTAAAGAGATCTTTGGCGAGTTTTAGCGTCTTTTCAAGCTCGGGTTCGTTAATCAGCGTCGTGCCGCCGCCCACGTAAAGCGAGCTAAAATCAAAGCCGGCCTCTTTTATCTGCCTCATCTCCTCACGCAAATTTTCAAAGTAAATTTTCGCAAGCTCCTGCTCGTAATGATACTTGTGAAACGAGCAATACGGACAAAACGTGTGGCAAAACGGCACGTGAGCGTAAAGCATATACTCTGTATTTTCGCGCGGCGTTTTTACGTATTTTTTATCTAAGATGTCGATATTTAGGCCGTTATAAAGAGATTTTTGCATGGTATTATGGGCATAATTAATCGAAAATCTTTCTATAATATTCTTAAAACCCATAATTAATTTTCTCCCGTAAATCCAAATTTATGTTCGTAAGGATATCTAAAATTTTATTAATCTCGCCTTGAAAAGGGCTGAATTTGCCGAAGTTTTATCAAAATAGGGCGTAAAATTTAAAATTTCAGCCCGTATTTTGAAGCAAAAATCTACCTGCATATCCTTGATATTTGTTTGCTTTGCGCAAAATTCGCCGCCAAGTTACAGCTTGCTTAGGATTTAGCATAGCGGTTGTGGGTAGCCGCGGCTAGATATCTGGTTTATATTATTTCTGTCTCTTATACACATCTGACGCTGCCGACG
>CALBNA010000304.1 GCA_937896205.1 uncultured Campylobacter sp.
GCATCAAAAAGCGTGCTGATGAGCGCGGCAGGGGCGGCAGATGTGGAGATATTGCAGCTTTTGGTAGATAACGGCGCGGATGTGCAGGCAGTGGATGATAACGGGCTAAATGCCCTAGACTACGCAATCATCGGCAAAAAAGAGATCAACGCACAGTATCTAAGGGCGATGGGGCTTGAGTCAAATTTGATCACCGAATAAGGAGAAAATATGAAAGGAACGGCTTTTATCACGGGGGCTACGTCGGGTTTTGGCGAAGCGATAGCTAGGGCGCTCAGCCGAGAAGGCTACAAGATCGTAGCGCTGGCTCGCCGTAAAGAAAGGCTCGAAACTCTGGCAAAGGAGCTTGGGAATACACACATCATCGTCGCCGATATCCGCGATAAAAAGGCGGTTTTTGACGGCGTGGCAAATTTGCCGCAGGAGTTTCGCGATATCGAAGTGCTCGTAAATAACGCAGGCCTAGCGCTGGGGCTCGAGGGCGTGGCGGAGACTAGTATCGAGGACTTTGAGACGATGGTAGATACCAACATCAAGGGGTTTTTGTACTCGACCAAGGCCGTTTTGCCTCTCATGATCGCGCGAAAGAGCGGCTATATCTTTAATCTAGGCTCGACTGCGGGCGCATGGCCGTATCCGGGCAGTCACGTTTACGGCGCTAGTAAGGCTTTTGTGAAGCAGTTTAGTAGAAATCTGCGCAACGACATACGCGGCACCGGTATACGCGTGACCGAGATAGCTCCGGGTATCTGCAAGACCGAGTTTAGCGAGGTTCGCTTCGGCGGAGATAAGGCTAAGGCTGACGCGGTTTACGAGGGCGTGGAGTACATCACCGCCGAGGATATCGCACAGATCGTGCTAAACTGCCTAAATATGCCTCACCGCGTAAATATCAACGTCGTTGAGGCGATGGCGACACAGCAGACTTGGGCCGGGCTTTTTATCGAGAAAAAGTAGGCTTTTAGCGTTAAATTTGCAGGAAAGGCGGCTGGATTTCGCGTAAAATTTAGTTGCTTTGCCACATAAATTTGAGTTAAATTTCTGCGCTTTATTTTAACGTCGTATTTTGAAGCTCCGATAAAATTTTAAAGCAGAATTTTAAGAAAATTTAACGGCAAAATTTTACTAGCTTCTTATGTTTCAAGGCGCGGTTCGGAGCTGAAATTTTAAAGCCACTTTGCTCGTTCATTGCTAGGGTCCGTTTTGTTGCCGATCGCTTCGTAGCGCGAGTAGTAAAACTCCACAAACTCCCTCACCTGCGCCTCGCACGGCAGATACACGCCGCCGCTAAGCTCCGCAAAGCGCGATAAAAATTCCGCCGCGTCCTTTTTGCCGCAATAAAGCCGCGCCAGCTCCTCGTAGTTTTGTAAACACGCTGCTTTGAAGCTCTCGTAGCC
>CALBNA010000305.1 GCA_937896205.1 uncultured Campylobacter sp.
CTTCGTCGGCAGCGTCAGATGTGTATAAGAGACAGAATTTAGGCCAGATAACTATCCAGGCAAAAGAGGGTAAGATGGCTGCGATCGTGGGCGACGAGGCGTTTTTAAAGAAAACGGATCTGGATATAAAGGGCTACGAGCGTATCGGCAAGGGTGCTTTGGTGCTAGTCACGCCAAAAGGCAAGCAGATAAAAGATATCTCTGAGCTAAAAAATCTATCTAAAATCGCGATGCCGGACTCTAAAAAAGCGATCTATGGCGTGAGAACGACCGAATTTTTGAAAAACTCGGGGCTTGAGGCCGATCTAGCGCCTAAAATGCTACCGGTCGCGGGCGTACCGCAAGTAGTCGCCTACGTCACGAACGGCGAAGTGGACGCGGGTTTTATCAACTCGACCGAAGCAGTCGCCAGAGCTGACGAGTTTGGCAGCGTGATATATATCGACGAAGCGCTTTATAGCCCTGTTTTTATCTCGGTGGCAAAGCTTCCTGCGTGCGAAGGTAACGAGGCGTGCGCTAAATTTATAGACGAGATAAAAACTCCTCGCTCGAAGGAAATTTTCGCTAAATTTGGGCTAAAATAATTTAAATTGAGGGCTTTTGGCTCAGCCGAATTACCTTCAAATTTGACGTAAAATTTGCTCGCTAAATTTAGCTCTAACGAAAAACAAAATTTAACGAAAAAAGGAAAGATTTGCAGGAATTTGCCTGGCTCGTTCACCCGCTGCTTTTAAGCGCCAAAACGCTTGCCGTAACCTTTGTGCTACTTCTATTTTTGGGGCTTGGTGCGGCTTATTTTTTGGCGTTTTACCGCGGCAAATTTAAGGCCGTTTTGGAAGCGGCCGTGATGTTTCCGCTCATTTTTCCGCCGATTGCTACGGGATTTTTGCTACTTTACGTCTTGGGGCGAAACGGCGTGATCGGCAAGGCGTTAAATTTACAGATCGTTTTTAGCTTTTCGGCGCTTGTTATAGCTTCGTTTTTGGCGGGCTTGCCGCTATTTGTAAAGCCCGTTCAAAGCGCGCTTGAAAGCCTGCCCAAAAGTCTAATCGAAGCGGGTCAGAGTCTAGGCAAAAATCGCTTTGAGATCGCCGTTTTTATCCTCATCCCAAACGTCTTTAAAAGCGTCGTTTCGGCGCTGGTTTTGGCTCTGGCTCGCGGCCTTGGCGAGGTTGGCATCACGCTGATGTTAGGTGGAAATATCGTGGGCAAAACCGACACCGTTTCGCTAGCGATTTATAACGCGGTTTACGACGGCGAAAACGGCCGCGCGCTTGTTTTGAGCGTGATTTTGGTCGTGCTTAGCTTGGTGCTTTTTGGGTTTATAAATTTTCTAGAGCGAGCTAAAAAATAAATTTGCTATTTTAAACGCATAAAGCGACGAAGGCTCCGAATTTAGCCCGAGCGTAAAAACAAAATACGGCTTTGCGAGTATAAATTCATTATTTTTTTGCTACAATAAGAAGTTTTGAACTTTAACTATTTAGGAGAAATTTCTATGAAAAAAGAAGACATAAAAGAGCTGATCGAGTTTTTTAACGAGATGGACATGAACCGCATAAAGATAAAAAGCGGGGATTTTGAGGTCGAGCTTGAAAAATTCGCCGACTGCTGCGAGCTGCCAAAGCCCATCGTCCAAGCTCCCGCCCCGACTCCGACTCCGGTAAACGTTGTGGTAAGCTCAGAGGTCAAAGCTCCTGCTAATTCTCCAAAAGACAGCATAAAATCGCCTATGGTCGGTACTTTCTACACTGCTCCGAGCCCAGGCGCGGCACCGTTTGTTAAAGTAGGCCAACGCGTGAGAAAAGGCGACGTCGTGGGCATCATAGAGGCTATGAAGATAATGAACGAGATCGAGGCCGAATTTGACTGTCAGATCACCGAGCTGCTCGTTTCTGACGGCCAGCCGGTCGAGTTTGGCTTGCCGCTATTTGGCGTGGAGAAAATTTGATGGAAATAAAAAGAATTTTAATCGCAAATCGCGGCGAAATAGCGCTGCGAGCCTTGCGAACGATAAAGGAAATGGGCAAAGAAGCAGTCGTAGTCTACTCCACGGCCGATAAAGACGCACTCTACGTCAAATACGCCGACGTCGCGATCTGCATCGGCAAGGAGCGCTCAAGCGACAGCTACCTAAATATTCCGGCTATCATCAGCGCAGCCGAAATCAGCGAAGCCGACGCGATATTTCCGGGCTACGGATTTTTAAGCGAAAATCAAAATTTCGTCGAAATTTGCTCGCATCACAAGCTAAAATTTATCGGACCTAGCGTGGCCGCGATGGCGCTAATGAGCGATAAAAGCAAGGCAAAGCAGATGATGCAGCGCGCTGGCGTACCCGTGATCCCTGGCTCTGACGGCGCAGTGGCCGACACGAAGGCGGCCAAAGAGCTAGCTAAAAAAATCGGCTATCCGGTCATCCTAAAAGCAGCAGCCGGCGGCGGCGGACGCGGCATGCGCGTGGTCGAGCGCGAAGAGGATATCGAAAAGGCGTTTTGGTCGGCCGAGAGCGAGGCGATGAGCGCGTTTGGCGACGGAACGATGTACATGGAAAAATACATCCTAAACCCGCGCCACATCGAGGTTCAGATCATCGGCGACAGCCACGGCAACGTCCTGCATATCGGCGAGCGCGACTGCTCTATGCAGCGTCGCCACCAAAAACTGATCGAAGAAAGCCCTGCAATACTACTAGACGAAGCGACGCGAGAGAGGCTACACGAAACCGCGATAAAAGCGGCAAAAGCTATCGGTTACGAGGGTGCGGGAACGTTTGAGTTTTTGGTCGATAAAAATTTGGATTTTTACTTCATCGAGATGAACACGCGCCTGCAGGTCGAACACTGCGTGAGCGAGATGGTGAGCGGCCTAGACATCATCGAGCTAATGATAAAAGTAGCCCAGGGCGAGGCGCTACCGCCGCAAGAGAGCATCACGCTAAAAGGCCACGCCATCGAGTGCCGCATCACGGCCGAGGATCCAAATACGTTTACGCCAAGTCCAGGCAAGATAACAAAATACGTCTGCCCCGGCGGCCGAAACGTGCGCATGGATAGCCACATCTATCAGGACTACTCGATCCCGCCGTACTACGACAGTATGATCGGCAAACTCATCGTCTGGGACACCGATAGAAATAGAGCCATCCACAAGATGAAGGTGACGCTCGAGCAGCTCATCATCGGCGGCATCAAGACCACGCGCGATTTTCACATCGCGATGATGGAGAATCAAGACTTTATCGACAACAACTACGATACTAACTACCTCTCTCGCCGCTAAATTTGCGGCTACGCGCCGAAGCGAGTTTAAATTTGCTTCGGTGCGACTACTTTACATTTAAATTTATCGGCAAAACCCGCACCGCTTTACTCTTGCTTAAAATACCAAAGCCCCAAATTTGCATTTATAAAGCTCTTGTCCGTGCGGCGTTAATGGCGCAAGCTAGATCAAATTTGACGCCGTAAAGGCGCGGGTCTAGAAGGACGGGTTAGTAA
>CALBNA010000306.1 GCA_937896205.1 uncultured Campylobacter sp.
CGCGTGTTTGTATTCGCTCGTCAGCTTATTGTGAAATTCCGCCATATCGCCGCCGCTTTCGCGGTAGAGCTTGATCGCGTTTCGCCTTACGGCGCCGTCTTTTAGGTCGCTATCGTAGGTGATGCTCGCGTATCGCGTCCGCGCGCCGTCCTTGATCTCGCGGTAGGCCTCGCAGCCTTTGGCTCTGCCGAGCTTTGCGACGCACGCGCCGTAAAGGGCTTGCAGGCTCACGCACTGGGGTATCAGCGCCTCCGCCGCGGCAAGGTCTGCTTTGGCGATTTTAGAATTTGTAGCCTTTTGTTCTTGTTGCACGGCCTTCGGCTCCTGCTTTGCGGTTTTGGGCTCCTGCTTAGCGATTTTTGCCCCTTGCTTTTGAACCTTTGGCTCCTGCTTTGTAGCTTTTGGTTCCGCTTTTTGGACTTTTTTCTCCGCCATGCCGTTTGCTTTGCTTTGTTTTGCGCTCGCTCCTGCGGTATGAGAGGCTAGACTGATCTTTTCAAATTTAGGATTTTTGCGGTAGTTTAGATTATTAAAGAATTCTATCACGTCGTCGTAAAATTTATCGTTGCTGACGATGTAAATTTTGTCTTTTTTATGTGAGAGTTTGCCCATTAAAAACGTAATTATTTTATCGGCATAGTCCTTGTGAGCGCTTTGTAAAAGTATGATTTTTATTTTTATTTCTCGCGCCAGAAACCACGCCAAAACGGAGATGCTTAGCTTTTGTCTATCGTTAGTTACGATATAAATTTTATCTTTTCGGTCTAGCTTTTTTAGCGTCGCTAGATTATCTACGCTTATGTTTTCGTCATCTATTATAAATCTTGCCATATATTTCCTAAACGAGTCGGGGCAAGCGCCCCGAAACTCTACATCTTATCTTTTGTTACGATAAGCAGCATTTTAAATTTTTCCGGGATCTTTAGCCCGTGCGGGATTTTACCCGGAAGCACGATAGTATCGCCTTTTTTGATATCAAAATGCTCATCGCCGATAGTTAGCTTCATCTCGCCATCAAGCGCAACCAAAAGAGCGTCGCCCGGAGCTGCGTGAGTAGATAGCTGTTGGTCCTTTGAAAACGATAGTAACGACATCGAGCCGTTTTCGTTTTTGACGAGCGTTTTGCTTACGATTTTGCCTTCTTCGTATTCGACCGCATCCACTAGGCTAAAAATAGCCGCCTTAGGTAAATGATCTATCATTAAGTCCTCCTTAAAATCGATTGAGACGTATTTCGTCGGTTCGTTAAAAACTAGTTTTCGCCATACTTTTTTCTCTATCAGGCAGGCCTGTTCGCCGCCTAAGCGCATCTGCTTTTCGCCGTAGTGCAGGCTCGCGCCGCCCTCTACGACCCACGCGAGGCTGTCGCAAAATAGCATCTCGTGATCTAGCTCCTCGCCCGTATCAAAGGCAAACACGTCGACGTGAGCGTTTTCGCAGTCAAAAATTCTCTTGCTAACGACACTTTTTGCGATCACTTTCGTATCGGCGTTTAGATTGTAAATTTTACTCATTTTTCTTCCTTTCGTAAATTTACGTGTCATTGTAGCTAAAATTTTCGGACAATTTATTGATAAAGATTATCTCTTTTTAGTAAATTTTGAATCGGTTTTAAACAAAATTTAGGCGCGAAAACGCCTAAATCTTACACCAGCTTGCTATATTTATTAATGTTGTTTTATGCACGCTACATAAAACAAATACCTTATATTGCGAAATATGGCCTATTTATTCATTCCACACATTATCTAAAATATTAACTTTAACTTTTTCTTCTAGATCAAATCCGGTATTAGTTTTATACTTTTTATTGATTGCTACAATAATATAATAAAAAGCATCTACAATATCTTCAAACGATGAGTATTCACCCTGTCTCTTATACACATCTCCGAGCCCACGAGACCGTACTAGATCTC
>CALBNA010000307.1 GCA_937896205.1 uncultured Campylobacter sp.
CCCGAAGTCAGTCACAAAATTAAAAAAGCAACCGACCCCTTATAAAAGGCCAGTCGCTTAAATTTACCTCGGAGCCAAACGTCAAATTTGAAAATTCGGCTCCAAATTTTGTCTTACATAAAGACCGGTATCGTCGTATTTTTAAGGAAATATCTCGAAGTACCGCTCAAAAATATCTCCAAAAAGCCGTTTTCGCCGTATCTGCCCGCTACGATAAGATCAAATCCGCCCTCTTTAGCGCTTCGCAGCAATGCCTCGCCCGGTACCGAAGTCGTGCTCACGACCTCGTAAGTCGCCTGTATGTCGTGCAGTTTTAGGTACTCTTCTAGCTTTTTTAGATTTTCCTCTGCGCTACCGTCGCCAGAGTGCGGCATGCAAGTGATACAATGCACTTTTTTAGCTTTTTTTAGCAGCTCGATCGAGCTGCTCACGGCGCGAGAGTTTTGCGTCGAGCCGTTCCAGCTAACTAGGATGTTATCAGCTTTAAAGCTCGTTATGTGCCTTGGTATCGTGATCGCCGTTTTGCCGCTTTTTAGCACCGCCGCCTCAAACGTACCAGTGATCTTGCCGTCAAGCGGCACCGCAGCCACTACCATATCGCAAAATTTAGACTCCTGTTCGACCACTACGCTTCGCTTGCCGCTTTTAGTGACAAATTTAGCCGTCGTCTTGCCCTCGATCGGCTCGTCGCTAACCTGCACGTCGAGCTCTTCGCAAAGTTTATAAAAAATAGTCTCGTTACGCTCGTGTTCGACGCCAAGCTCAGCCTTCGCCGCCTTTAAAAACTCATCGTAAAGAACTCCGCCCCTAAGCGTCATTTTCATATTATAAACGACGCCGGGATCTAGCTGGCAAGCCAAAATCTCGATGTGGCTATTAAAATGCTTAGCGACCAGCAAAGCTCCTCTGATACGCTCTTTTACGTCGTCGCCCGCGCCGATTGGGAAAAATATTTTTTTATACTGCATCGTTTCTCCTTTAAATTTATTGCGCTAGAGAAAGGGAAATTTTGTGCCCTTTTTGCTCGCTGATTTTTACCTTGACCTTATCGCCGGCTTTTAGAGGCGTTTTGATTTTTGAGATATGCAAAAGTCCGTCCACGCCGCCAGGAAGCCCGATGAAGGCGCCAAATTCTACCACGCTTTTTACCTCGCCCTCAAATTCGTCTCCGATATTAAATTCAGGCGTCTTTTGTGGCTTGCCGTCTCTGCCGCCTCTTTTGCCGCCAAAGCCCTTGCCGTTGTCTTTTGAAACGATTTGTATGATGTAGTCTTTAGCCGCATCTACGCTTGATTTTTGCGCGCCGGCGATCTTTACCTCGCCTTTTTCGCGGTCTAGATCGATGGCGACGTCAAATTTTTCGATGATCTCTTTTATCGTTTTACCGGCTTGCCCGATGATGTCAACGATCTTGCCGGGATCCACGCTAAAGAGCTCTAGTTTAGGGAGTATATCTTCGTTTACGGAGATATTTTCATTTGCTTTTTCCATCAAATTTAATATATGCAGCCTGCCCTCGCGTGCCTGCAAAAGCGCCTCTTTTAGCACGTCAAGGCTGATGCCGCCCAGCTTTATATCCATCTGGAGCGCGGTTATACCGTCTTTGCTGCCTGCGACCTTAAAGTCCATATCGCCGTCGTGATCCTCTAGTCCCATGATGTCGGTTAGAACAGCGTGTTTTTCGCCCTCGAAAATTAGTCCCATTGCAACGCCAGCTACTAGTTTTGGCGTATCGACGCCTGCAGCCCTTAGCGCTAAAGAGCCGCCGCAAACGCTGGCCATCGAGCTTGAGCCGTTACTTTCTAAAATTTCAGACACGAGTCTAATAGTATAAGGCGAATTTACGTCGATGCTAGGCGCAAGGGCGCGTTTAGCGAGGTTGCCGTGTCCTAGCTCACGTCTACCCGGAGCCTTTAGCGG
>CALBNA010000308.1 GCA_937896205.1 uncultured Campylobacter sp.
TCATTATATATTTCTGTATAATTGCCCGTTAATAATTTTTAAAGGAGTTTAAATGCAAAAGCAAATCGCGCTTAGTTTAGCGCTTGCGGGCGTTTTGGCCGCCGCGCAAAACGAAGTAGAGCTAAAATCGCTAGAAGGCGTAACCGTCACGGCACAAAGATCATCTCAAAGCGTAGACGAGATAAGCAAAAGCGTCTCGGTAGTAGATAAAGAGACGATAGAAAGAAAGCTGGGTAAAAGCGTACCCGAGCAAATCAGCGAGGCACCAGGAGTTTCGATCGTAAACGAAGGCATGGACTCAGGCACCGTAAACGTGCGAGGTTTTAGCTCATCGGACTACCGTGTACCGATGTTCGTAGACGGACTTAGATTTAGAGGTAGGCCGGCGTTTGAGTATTCGATCTTTACACCCGATCAAATCGAAAGGATAGAGATAATAAGAGGTCCCGCTAGCACGCTTTACGGCACAGATGCCTTTGGCGGCATAGTAAATTTAGTCACCAAAAGAGCTAGCGGGGACGTGCACGGCGACTGGGCGTTATCGGATACGTATCTAAGCACCCAGTATCAAAGCGCAAACAAAGGCGTGCAAAACCGCTTACAACTCGGCGTAGTCGGACACGGGTTTGACGCATTGCTCGGCTTAAACTACAAACACGGCAAGGACTACGACACTCCGGCGGGTAAAATCCCAAATACAAGGTATAACTACCGAAGCCTTGATTTTAAAGGCGGATATAGCTTTGCCGATTTTCATAGGCTTGAGCTCGTAACCAGATATACGGAGTCCGAGCGAGGCGTAGTCGGTACGGCGGTCGGCGCTCCCGGAACGGCGAATAAAAAAGGCTTTCAAAAATACATAAAAGAAGCGCCTCTTAGGGAAAAATACGTAGCGCTAAACTACGAAGGCAACATAAACGACAAATTTATATTAGATTCTAGCTTGTATTACAGAGAGCTTTATACGCACCTAAATATAAGGCCCTACATTGGCTCGTTTTCGCCTAGGCAAGTCGATAACTACGTAAACGGTCCGAAGGTCTACGGCGGCAAATTTATCGGTAAATTCGTAGGCGACAACCTAACGCAAACCTACGGCGTAGATTTTTATTACGAGGACTGGGATAGCGTGTATCAAAGCGTAAACAAAGGCCCTAGCGTACGCAATAGGTTAAGAACCAAACAGCTTGACGTCGCCGGGTTTGGATTGCTTGAATACGCATTTAGCAACGACGCGATTTTGAGCGCAAATTTACGCTACGACCGCATAAAAACGTCCTTTGATATGGATAGCTCGATGAGCCCCGCTGTAAAAGCTCTATATGAAAACGCCAATGATAGAAAAGACGGCAGAGCCAGCTACGGTCTGGGACTTATTTACCCTATCGCCCAGGGGTTTGAGTTTGTAGGAAATTTCTCTACTTCGTTTAGAGCTCCTATGAGCGGCGAGGTTGCTCCGATACTTACGTTTTCAGGCAGCGAGGCGTATCTGCCAAACCCTGATCTAAATATCGAAAAAGGCGTTACCTACGAGGCTGGACTTCGCTATACGGATAAAGCGCTTAGATCGAATTTGATATTTTACACGGGAGATTATAAAGACCTGATCGTCGAGCGAAACTGGCAAAGCGGCGGCGTGACCTACTATCAGTCGCAAAACGTAAATAGAGCCAAGATAAGCGGAGCGGAATTTGACCTCGCTTATAAAATTTTGTCAAATTTGGAGTTTAAAACAAATCTCGCCTACACGCGCGGCAAAAATAAACAAACCGGCAAACCGCTTCCCGAGATCGCTCCGCTTAGCGGACACGTGGCCGTTTCTTATTCGCCGGAGTTTTTGGCAAACTCATACTTAGAGTATAGCGGCGACTGGGCGGCGAGAAAGACGCGTATAGACGACAGCGTAGAGCGCGAGCGAGCGGGATATTTCGTGCATAACCTATACTTTGGCAAGAGTCTGGGTAAACTAGGTTTCTTAAAAGATTTTAGCCTGAATTTCGGCGTCGAAAATATCTTTGACAAAGAATACGCCCCAAGCCTAAGCTACGAGCTAATCAGCCAGCCTAGAAGCGCTAGCAACCCGCTAATAAATCCTGGCAGAAATTTCAAACTAGGCTTTAAGGCTAGCTTTTAAATTTTAAATTTGCCGAGCGGGTTTTAAACAGACCTGCTCAAAAGCTCTAAAATTTACAAATTTAAGGATCAAATTTGAGAAAAATCATATCTGTTTTATTGCTACTGGCAGCGACGCTGGGCGCGCTTGAATTTACCGATCAAAGCGGAAACAAACTTTATTTTGACGGTTCGGTTAAAAGCGTAGCTCTGTTTCCGGTGCCGCTGGCTTCGTTTTCTCTTAGCGTCGAAAACAACGTATCTCGTCTAGCCTCCGTCCATCCGATAGCTAAAAAAAACATCGAGCGCGGAATGCTCGGAAAAATGATAAAAGGCGCAGCTAGTATCCCAGCAGGCGGTATCGGAGAGGACTTTACCCCAAATATCGAGGAGCTACTAAAACTATCTCCGGATCTAGTGGTGCAGTGGGGCATGAGAGGCGAAAAGATCATCGAGCCGCTGCGAAAAGTAGGCCTAAACGTAGCTTTGGTAAATTTAAGCGGCACAGAGGAGGATCCGCTTTTTTGGTTTGGGATGCTGGGTAAAATTTACGAAAAAGAGCAAAGAGCGGAGCAAATTTTACAAAATAGAGCCGAGGTAAGAGCTAAGATAGAAAATTTCGTAAAAGTGCTTAGCAAAAAACCGAAGGTTCTTTTTATATTCGGCCGAGATAAAAGCTACGAGGCCGCAGGAGGCGGGACGTATTTCGACTACGAGATAAAGCTAAGCGGCGGAGTAAATGCGGCGAATTTCGGGGGATTTAGAATTTTAAATAAAGAAGAAATTCTCGCTCAAAATCCGGACGTTATCTTGCTTAGCAACTTCGACGAGCTAACTCCGCGGGACTTTTTTAACGACAAAATTTTAAAAAACGTAAAAGCCGTCAAACAAAAAGCCGTCTATAAAATGCCTCTGGGAGGCGATATGTGGGAGCCGCCTACGGGCGAATCGCACTTGGGCTGGGCGTGGTTTAGCGTGCTGTTTTCGGGGCAGGCGCATATAAATTTAAAAGACGAGATGAAAAAGAGCTACAAATTGCTCTACGACTACGATCTAAACGATGATGAGATAGCTCAAATTTTACGCTTCGACCTAAACGGAGAGAGCAAATTTTACGAGCTTTTTAGATAATGAAAAAATATCTGTTTTTATCGCTTTTTCTGGCCTTTGCAGTCGTTTTTTCGCTGCTTGCGGGTAGGATTTCGCTTGAGGGGCTAATTGATTATTATCAAAATGACAAAGAGACGCTTTACGCTTTGATATTCGATCTGCGCTTGCCTAGGCTGATAGCGGCGTTTTTGATAGGCGCGAGCCTTAGCGCGGCGGGCGTGATATTTCAGGCGATGTTTGCAAATCCTTTGGTAAGCCCAAATATCCTCGGCGTTGGTAGCGGAGCGGGATTTGGCGCAGTGGTTTGCATTTTAGCCTTCGGTAGCCCCGTAGCCACGCAAATAGGCGCTTTCGTTTTTGGCTTTTTAGCCGTCATGATAGCTTACGCGTTGGGCGTTTTGGCAAACAAAAACTCAAAGCTCATGCTGGTGCTTGCGGGCATCATCACGGGCGCTATCTTTGAAGCGCTGATCTCCGTCGTCAAATACGTCGCCGACACGCAAGAAAAGCTACCTAGCATCGTATATTGGCTGATGGGAAGCCTAAGCGCCATATCTTGGAGCGATGTAGCAGCGCTTGCTCCCGTTTGCGTTAGTGGACTCGCGCTTTTGAGCCTAATGGGCTGGAAGCTAAACATTTTATCCTTAGGCGGCGAACATGCAAGTATTTTGGGCGAGAGTAAATTTTTAGGATTTATCTTTATCGTGCTTGCCACTCTGATAACGGCCGCAAGCGTAGCCATCGCCGGTATCATCGGCTGGGTCGGGCTTTTGATGCCGCATGTTACGAGGCTGATTTATGGCTCCGATAACTCGCAGCTAGTTCCGATTTCGGCGATTTTAGGCGGGATATTTTTGATGCTAACCGACGTCGCGGCTAGAAGCGTGAGCTCGGCTGAAATCCCGCTAAGTATCCTAACCGCGCTTATAGGCGCTCCGATGATCGGCGTCATCATCGTTAAAAAGGGCAAAAGATGGTCTTAAGCGTAGAAAATTTAAGCTTTTCATACGAGCGCAAGCAAATTTTGCAAAATTTGAGCCTTAGCCTAAAAAGCGGCGAAACGCTTGCGATTTTGGGTCCGAACGGCATAGGTAAATCTACATTTTTAAAGATTATTTTAGGACTCTTAAAAGCAAAAAGCGGTCAAATTTTGATCGATGGCCGCGATCATACCTCTCTTAGCGGCAAAGAACGCGCCAAGCTCGTAGGATACGTGCCCCAAAGCGAAAATATCGCTTTTAGCTTTAAGGTAAAAGATCTGATTTTAATGGGCGTAAACGCAAATGTCGGTACGTTTTCAAGACCGAACGCAGAGGATAGGGCGATGGCTGAGGAAGCCGCACGGATAGCAGGCGTTAGCGAGTATTTAAATTTAAACGTAGACGAGCTAAGCGGCGGCATGATGCAGCTAGTCCTAATAGCTCGCTCGTTAGTACTACGGCCCAAAATTCTCGTCATGGACGAGCCTACGTCATACCTCGACGTCTTTCATCAAAACGCCGTTTTAAGCCTAATCAAAAGGCTAAATAGCGAGCAAAAAACCTGCGTGATCTTTACCTCGCATCATCCCGATCATGCGCTTGCGGCGGCAGATAAAACCTTGCTATTAAATGGCCCCTTAGGATATGAATTCGGCGCAACCGATCAAATTTCAAAGGGCGAAAATTTAACCAAACTTTTCGGTATCGATTTTATAAATTTAAACGTCGAAGATAAAAGGAGATTGCTTGTTAGGTGGAGAGTGTAGCTAAAATTTTAACTTGTTTAGCTCTTTTATATATTCTAGATAAACCTATAAAATAGCTGGAGCTATAAAAAGAAAGAAGT
>CALBNA010000309.1 GCA_937896205.1 uncultured Campylobacter sp.
TATTTAAACTCTTTTAAAATAAGGGTAAAAATGCTTTTTAACTCATTTGCGTTTATAGTTTTTTTCTTACCGATTACTTTTGGAGTTTATTTTGTTTTAAATAAACTTAAATTCGTTCAACTCAGTATCTTTTGGCTCACGGTCGCTTCGCTATTTTTTTATGGATATTGGAATTTTATTTATATCCCGCTTATTTTAGGTTCGATTACGTTTAACTTCTACGTCGGTCATCTGCTCTGCGCTCACCCATCTCGCAAAAAACTTATTTTATGGGCGGGCGTCGCGGCAAATTTAGCCCTATTGGCCTACTACAAATACACCGACTTTTTGATAGAAAATTTTAACGGAATTTTCGGTACCGACGTACCTTTGCACCACGTTATTTTGCCTCTTGGCATTAGCTTTTTTACATTTACGCAAATAGCATTTTTAGTGGATTGCTACCATGAAAAAGTAAAAGAACCCAGCTTCCTTCGCTACGCGCTTTTCGTTACGTATTTCCCGCATCTTTTAGCCGGTCCTATCATCCACCACGCCGAGATGATGCCGCAGTTTGCAAATTTACGTTTAAAGCACATAAACTATAAAAATTTAAGCATCGGACTTTTTTTATTTTCGATCGGACTTTTTAAAAAGGTCGTAGTGGCCGATTTTTTCGCTAGATTTGCCCTTCACGGTTTTGACGTGTATACGACTCTTAGCATGAGCGAGGCATGGATCACGAGCCTTAGCTACACTTTTCAGCTATATTTTGACTTTAGCGGTTACACCGATATGGCGATCGGCATTTCATATATGTTTAACATTGTCCTGCCAATAAATTTCAACTCCCCCTACAAAGCGCTAAATATCCAAGACTTTTGGCACAGATGGCATATGACGCTCTCGAGATTTTTACGCGACTACATCTATATCCCGCTAGGCGGTAACCGCAGAGGCGAATACCGCACTTACGCTAACGTTTTTGCGGTGTTTTTGCTAGGCGGACTTTGGCATGGAGCGGGCTGGATGTTTATCATCTGGGGCGCGCTACACGGGTTTGCGATGATGATTTGCAGATTTTACGGCGCGCATTTTCGCCCGATGAATAAATTTCTAGCCTGGTTTATAACGTTTAACTTTATAAATATCACTTGGATATTTTTCCGCGCCAGAGACCTAGATAGCGCGATGAAAGTGCTAAAAGGCATGTTTGATTTTAGCTCGGTTAAGATAAATTTTAACTACTTAGAGTACATAAGTAACTCTCTGGGATACAATCAAATAAATTTTATGGAAACACCGCAAATAGCCATTGGTACGTTCTGTGCTATTATGGGTATTACGCTTTTGGTTACGATTTTTGGGCGAAACTCGAATGAAATGGCCGCTAGAGCAAAATTTGGCTTTCTTACCGCGCTCTTTACGGCGTTTTTGTTGGCTTTGGTTTTTGCTTTTAGCTCCGGTGCGCAGGAGTCACCGTTTTTGTATTTTAACTTTTAGGATTAAATTTGAAAAAATATAAAATTTTTCTTTTGACGCTTCCTATTTTGACGCTAGTTATGATCGCGTTTTATATGGCGTTTGCGATGTTTCTCATCAGGGTTTCGTCGGCTCATCACTACGCGTATAAAAACTACCTCATCTCAAACACGACTGAACAAAACCGTATCATCGTCGAAAGCGGCTCAAACTCCTATCACGGTATCAACTCCCAGATGCTTGAAAAGCACTTTGGCAAGCTGGTTATAAATTTAGCCGATCACGGCGGTTATCCGCTACGCCACAGACTCTACCGAGCGGCCAAGCTAGCGCATAAAGGAGATATTTTTATCCTACCTTTGGAGTACAGGTACTACATCAACGATGTTCCGCCCGATACTTATTACTACGGACTTTTTTTTGAGATTCACCATTTTTACGACTATTTACCGTTTTTTGAAAAGCTAAAAACTATCTCGCAAATCCCGTTTCAAGCATTTATAAACGCGCTAATAAGAGACTATAAAGAAATAGCGGCATTTGAGATAAATTTCGATAACTTTATCAACAAAAAGCCTCAAGCCGTGCACGATTTTTCGCCGGATTTTAGAAACGGCGAACGCGGCGATTATAAATACATCGGCAAAGTAGAAGAAGCCAAAGACACGCAGATGCCGTGCCAAAAATACATATTTTTCACCGATTTTTCGGGTAGCAAAATCGGTATAAGCGATATTTTCAAAGAAAATTTAAATTTTATGAAAAAACTCGAGCGCGAAAAGGGGATCAAATTTATCTTTACCTATCCGGCCGTCGCAGGCGACGACTGCTACGACCTAAACTACCCGCACGCCGCAGATAATCAAAAATTTCTAAAAGACGTAAAAAAGCTCATCGAAGATAACGGCTTTGAGATGATCGGCGATTATAAAGATAGCTATTTTCCGCGTAAATTTCTGCACGACACGTGGTTTCATCTAGTGCCCGAGGCCAGAGATATGCGCACGCAAAAGCTAATCGAAAATCTCGAAAAGTCAAAATACGCAAAAGAGCTACACGCGAAGTAAAATTTAATATTTGCTAGCGAGCGTAAATTTGAGTTTTTGGTTTATGGCTAGATCAAATTTGAGTAATTTTTACTCACCGCTATAATTTTTCGAACTAGAATTTAAAGTAAATTTAACACAGGTTTTTGAAATAGGAAACCCAAATTTGACATAGAAAAATATGTAAATTTGAGCCCGAAAGCTCAAATTTAAGCTCAATGCAGAGATTGCTTTGCGCTTATAAAAGGCTAGAGCGATTCTGGTCACTCTAGCCTAACGAAGATAAAATCAATCCGCTACTTTCATCGCGCCGCCCGCGCCCAAACCGCCTTTTACGGTTTGCATTTTGTAGTTTCTGACGGCTTCTATTAGGTTATTCATCGAGTCGGTGAAGGCTGCTACTATGACTTTGCCCTCAGGCGTGTTGGCGTAGGCCCCAAGTCCTCCGCCTACCTTACTACCAAATAAGCCTCCAAGTCCTGCAAAGTCCGTGTTTCTAGCGCTTCCCTCGGCTGCCGCTAACTGTACGCCCGATCGGTTTTCGATTAGCGTTAGAACAGTACTTACGTCGCTCGTGCTAAACCCGCCGGCTACGGTACCTGCAACCGAGCCGAAAAATGCGCCGACAACGCCACCTAGTCCGCTAGTATTGCTCTCGCTAAATGTTATCGTAGGAGTTAAGGTATAGTCCGCGGCGACCATCTGACCTTTTTTGAAATTTGAGTTCTTTCTAAGCTCGCCCGACTCCATCAACGCGCGCTCTTCTAACATTTGGTTAAATGCCTTGCTACGCTCGACGACTACGAAGCAGTTTGACTGCTGAGCTAGGAGCCTAAGAACCGGGATAGTAGATGTTAGTTTGTACTGCCCGGTTACGACGGAGTACCAGTCGCTATTTCTATCCTCATAAATCGTAACCGTACCCATAGTCTCGGTGCATCTGGTTAACCCTGGATTTGCATTTTGCACGTTTGAGCCTGCAGCTGCGCCCGTAGCAGCCGTCTTAGCGCCCGGCGAGCCCATACTCATCGACGACATACAACCCGTCAAAAGAAAAGGCAGAGCCAAAACAGCGATCTTCGATGCGCTAAAAAGCGATTTTTTCATTTATAACTCCTTGGGGAAATTTACAAAATTGTAATATATTTGCGCTAAAAATTTACTTTATTTTAAATTTGATGTTATAAAATGATTTAGAAATAACCAGAAAGGATTTGATATGAAAAAACTTGTTTTAATCGCTCTTTTTACAGCGTTTTGTTTAAATTTGGCAAACGCTTACGACAGTTATTCAAACGAATCTTTAATAGTCATCCCGGATAACAGCTACAAATATAAAAAACGCCGCCACCGAGATAGATACGACGACGACGTAGTGATCTACATGGACCCTCCGTACGGTGGCTACAGACAAACCGACCGAGGTAGAGACTACCGCGACAAACTAGTCGATCAGTACATAAAAAACAATAACATAAAAAAAGGCGGCTCGAGCAAATCCGACGACCGAAGCTACGAGAGAGGTTATGACGACGGATACGATGACGGATACCGCGACAGACGCGATGATTATTACTATTCGCCTCGCCCGCAAGTAGGCATCCGCGTTAGATAAATTTGACGCCCGTTCGCCGCTAGTCGCCAAATTTGACCGGCGGCGAAATTTAATTTACGAATTTGATTTACAAAAAGGAAAACAATGCTAACCAACCCCGTCGTGATCAGCATCCTCGTGATGACTGCGCTTTGTTTGCTGAGATTTAACATCCTGCTTTCCATCCTCGTCTCCGCCCTAGTCGCGGGTCTCATCTATCACGGCGGATTTGCCGGCGTAGGGGCGTTTTTCGACGCGCTAACAGCCACTACATCGACGCTGATAACGGGCATGAAGGGCAACCTAGAAACCTCGCTCAGCTACATCCTGCTCGGCGCTCTCGCAGCCGCGATAGCCAACACGAACCTAACGGCGATCCTCATAAACGCCGTTAGCAAGGCTCTAGCAAAAACCAGCACCTATTTTGCTCTGATAATCGCCGCGATCGCGTGCCTCTCGCAAAATTTGATCCCGGTTCACATCGCTTTCATCCCGATTCTCATTCCGCCGCTTTTGCCGCTGATGAACCGCCTAGGCATCGACCGCCGAGCCGTCGCGTGCGCTCTTACTTTCGGACTAAAAGCGCCATACGTAAGCCTTAGCGTGGGTTTTGGACTTATCTTTCACGGCATCATCAAAAAAGAGCTCGCAAACAACGGCGTAGAGGTGCAGATGAGCGAGATCTCAAGCGTGATGTGGATCGGCGGCCTTTCTATGCTAGTGGGCTTGCTTTTAGCGGTTTTCGTCTTTTACCGCAAAAGACGCGACTACGCGCATACCAAATTTGAAACGAGCGAGGAGCAAGAGGCTCAGATGGCCGCAAGCCTAAAAATGACGAAAAAAGAGTGGGCGGTGCTAGGCGGCGCGGTTGCGGCGTTTGGAGTGCAAATTTATACCGAGAGTATGCCCCTTGGAGCGCTTTTAGGGCTGCTAGTTATGGTGGTTTTCGGCGGTATTGAGTACCGAAAAATCGACAAAATCATGGACAGCGGCCTAGCGATGATGGGCTTTATCGCATTTATCATGCTCGTTGCCGCAGGCTTTGGCTCGGTTTTGCGCGAGAGCGGCGGTATCGAGCAGCTAGTGGGCTTTGCTAGCGAGGTGGTGGGCGGCAAAATGGGCGGCGCGATACTGATGCTAGCTATCGGTTTGCTAGTTACCATGGGCATCGGCACGAGCTTTGGCACGATACCGATCATCGCGGCGATCTACGTACCGTTTTCGCTATCGCTGGGATTTTCTCCGGCGGCCATTATCTTGCTAGTTGGTATCGCGGCGGCTCTGGGCGATGCGGGCAGTCCCGCTAGCGACAGCACGCTAGGGCCAACAAGCGGCCTAAATGCCGACGGCCAGCACAATCACATCTACGATACGTGCGTGCCGACGTTCATCTTCTTTAATATACCGTTGCTAATCGGCGGCGTTATAGGCGCGATGATTCTCTAAATTTGGCGGCTTGTCTCGCGAGCGTCTTTAACGGAGCTAGTAAAAATTTAGCTCGATAGACTACATGTCTTATCTTCGCTAAATTTTTACGTCGCAACCCTTAAATCCATCTCGCGATACTTCGCCTTAACTTTTTCTGCTTAAATTTGAAGTAAATTTACAAATTTAACTCATATACTCTTTTTCGCTACTACCTTCTAAAACACTAAACTAAAATCAAATTTAAAATTTGGAACGTCTTTTGCTTAAGTCATCTTAAAATTCACTTTTCAAAAAGGATAAAGCTATGATGAGATCACTTTGGTCGGGCGTTACGGGACTACAAGCTCACCAGATCGCTATGGATGTTGAGGGTAACAACATCGCTAACGTCAATACCGTCGGATTTAAATACAACCGTGCAAATTTCGACGACCTTATCTACCAAACTTCGCGTATCGCCACCGCACCGCAAAATCAGCACGGCGGCGTAAATAACATGGAAGTGGGTCTAGGCACGCAAATAAACTCCACTACGAGGATTTTCAAGCAAGGCTCGCTGCAAACCACCGACAAACAAACCGATATCGCGCTTCAAGGCGACGGATTTTTCATGGTGAGCTCCGACGGCGGCAAAACCACCTACTACACCAGAAACGGTGACTTTTCAAGAGACAGCGAAGGTAACTTCGTCGATAACGGCGGCAACATCGTACAAGGCTGGATGAGAGACGAGGAAACGGGAGAGATCGATCCTACTAGACCTATCGGCGATATAAAGATCCCAGTCGGCCTAACCGTGCCTGCTCGCGCTACGACAAACATCGCACTAAAAGGAAACTTGGACAGCGGTAACGACGTAGGAAATAAAAAAATACCTATCTATAAGCTAGATCAGCATCACAACGGTGTAGATTTAGATAACGACGGAACTATAGCCGGTAGCGAAGTGCACGACGAAAATAACGTCGGTGCAAATAGATTCTACGTAAATAGGAACGGCGAACAAAGGATGACGGAGCGCGGAGCCGATTTAGGAGTATTATTTAACGGAAACGGCGATGCATATAACCTAAGAGACGCCCAGGGAACCGGCGGACAAGGTATATGGGCTAGCTATGCAGACGCCAAAACCGATGGATTAACCGTAGCTGGCGTAGGAGCTGATGGGTCTTTCGCTGCTCCTGGCAAAAAACTCAATATAACGCTAAATGGGAAAAATATAACTGGTGAAAATATACTAACTATCGGCCAATTAGCAGGTATAATAAACGGTAAATATAGCGAAACCGGCGTAGAAGCTAGCGTAGTAAACGGCAATAAACTAGTGCTAACTAATAGAAATAATCTTGGCACTACGGCAAATATGAAAAATATAAAAATGACCGTAAATACAGGTGGAGTTCCTGCAGATGACACAGGATTAACCGATATAAAAATTATAACTGCGTATCAATACGTATATAATAAAACACACGTATCTGCTACGCATGCTTACGATGATACAAAAGAAAGAGAAGTAACCACTACTGAGGATTTACGTGAAGCTATGCAAAGAGATGCAAGAGAATTTACCAACTATGATCATGTGCAAAATCCAGCAGTAACCGGAACTAACCCATTACCGGCAGCAAATCAAAATAACGGTGCACAAGTTATCGTAAACGAACACGGCCAATATCAATTTAAAAATCCTAGCGCTGCCGGTGCCAAAGACATGAATATTGCCGTAACCGGTTTAACAAACGCTACCAAAAACGTAACCGAAAACGTCAAATTTACAGCATCTATGGCGCCTATTTCAGGATCTTTAAGCGCAGGCGGAGCAACTAGGGTAACCGATAGCTTAAATATGGCTGCCCATAGTTCAAGTACCGATCTTTACGATAGCTTAGGCACAAAACATAACGTAAAAATGGATTTTATAAAACGCGGCTACACAGAAAACGGAGGAACAGAGTGGACGATGGTCATCCAAGTGGCCGAGCCAAACTCTATAAATACCGTAGAACCTAGAAACGTAGTAACCGGTTATGTGAGATTTAACCCGGACGGCTCGCTAGCGACGTATAGTCCTGCCAGTATCACTTTCGGCGCGCAAAACGGTTCGGCTATCGGTCAAAATATCGAGCTAAAATTCGGCACTACGCAGACCACCGACGGACTAACCAGCACCGACAATAACTCAAGCACCGCAGACATCAGTCAAGACGGCTACGCTAGCGGCGAACTAAACGGTATTAGGATAGATCAAAGCGGAACGCTAGTAGGTTCTTTTACAAACGGTAGAAGCCTAGGACTAGCACAAGTGGGCGTAGCTAAATTTGCAAACAATCAAGGCTTAGCCGGCGAAGGCGGAAACCTCTTCTCACGCACGGCAAACTCCGGCGATCCTATCATCGGTGCAGCTCAGACGGCTGGACGCGGTAAGATCTCAGCCTCAAGCCTAGAGATGAGTAACGTCGATCTATCTCGCTCGCTAACTCAGCTCATCGTCGTACAGCGCGGCTTCCAAGCCAACTCAAAGACGATCACGACTAGCGACGAAATGCTAAACACGCTACTTCAACTAAAATAATTTATTTCTTCGGGCTTTAGTTTCGTCTAAAGCCCTTTTTATTGATTTTTAGCTAAATTTACCGCTAAATTTAACTAAAAGAGTCAAAAATGCAAGTAACGCTTCTAAACTACACCCCGCTAAACATCTGCTCGCACGCGATCCGCACGTGTTGGCAAAGCTTTGAAAAAGGCGATAACGGCGGCGAAAAAGACGTCGAGCTCATCGAGCGCGTCGGCAATAAATTTAAACACGCCAGCACGCTCGAGCACCTCTCCTACAACTTCTACATCCAAGGCATCTCGCGCGCCCTGCTGCAAGAGCTAGCCCGTCACCGTGTGGCGAGCCTCAGCGTCAAATCAACGCGCTACACGCTAAAAGAGCTCAAAAAAGAGGCTAAATTTGAGCTTGGCAACTTTGAGCGGGCGGCAAAATTTATAGTACTAACAGGCGACGAAACGGTCGATAACGCAAGCGTCAAAGCGCTAGAAAACCTGCGCGAAATCCTCGCAAACACCACAAAAAGTCTAGACATCGTCAAATACTGCCTACCCGAGTGCTACAAAACCGAGCTCACGTGGAGCGTAAACGCGCGCAGTTTACAAAATTTCCTCTCCCTTCGCAGCTCAAAATCGGCGCTTTGGGAGATCAGAAATCTCTCGCTAAAGCTTTACGAGTCGCTGCCGCAGGAGCATAAATTTATCTTTGAGGATCACGTAAATCAAGAATAATAAAGCGCTTTGTGCCGCCTGCAAGCTACAAACAATGCTGTGTGAAAATTTAAGACGAAATTTAAGGAAAAATCAGGAGCTGTAAAATGGGGCTATTTGATATTTTTAAAAAGGATAAATTTGACGTCGATGTGCGCTCGGACGGCGTTTTCATCGGCGGCGTAAACTGCGAATTTGATCTGGCTAAATTTAATGAAGCATTGGGTCAGCCGCGCGTGATCGATGACGGAGAGGGCAAAAGCCGCTATTTTTGGGATGAGGCGGGGATTTTTGCCTTTGTGCGCGCAGGAGAGCTCGCAGAACCGAGGCTTACCGAGATGATTTTGATGCTTGAGGTCGCAAAGGGCGTGCAGCACGAGGTTCCGCGCAAGCTCTACGGCGGCGCGTTCACGATAGATGGCAGACCGCCGCTTGAGGCCGTGCCTGAGCAGGAGCTGCGCGGCGCATATATATTTTTGGAGCTTAGCCTAGGCAAGTTCGAAGTCTCGCTAGCTCTCGCCGATGCCGTGCAGGAGCGCATAGGCGCGATGGACTTTGCCGAGCGCTTCGCTAAGCGCGACACCGACGAGATCGCAGACATCGTGCGAGCTGCGAAAATGCCGATAGGGCGCGTCTGCATCAATCAAAAAGAGAAAAAGCTAAAGCGAAAGCCGAGCGATAAATTTAAGCTTCCGCGCGCGGCGGGCGAGACGCTAGCGTTTAAAAATTTCAATTTCAAAATCGCCGTGATGAACGAGCTGATGTATGAAAAAGCCCTGCTACAGCCCAAATTTGACGTGTTTGAGTACTGCGAGGAGCGCGGCATCGATCCGTACGCGGACTTCGGCGCCCTGCCGCAAGCCAAAAAGTGGTTTAAGGACTATCCGGTTCCTGCGGATTTGGCGGAGCAGGTGAGCGAGCTCTATCTTGACGGCGGAAATGAAATTTATCTGCAAATCGCGCCTGATTGGGATGGCGAGGATGAGCTTTTCGACATCAAAAATATCGATGCCGCCGAGCTTGCGCCCTTTATTAATCTTAAAAAAATTGAAACGACCGGCATCGGCATATCTAAAAAGGCGCGAAAAGCCTGCGCAGATGCGGGGATTACGGTAGTTGATTGAGTGCGGAGATAAAATTTAAGCCATCAAATTTTGCGCTAAAAAGGGCAAAATTTGAGCTTATTTTAAGCGTAGATTATTTGCGTGCGTTAGCGCGATAGCGATAGCGTCGGTGATATCAAGCGGTTTGATCTCCTTTGTTATACCGAGAATTTTCTTAACCATAAAGGCTACCTGCTCTTTGTCGGCCTTGGCTTTGCCCGTTACCGTTTTTTTAACCTGAAGCGGCGTGTACTCGGCAAAATCGCCGTGCAGCTGCAAAATTTTAAGACTGAGCGCCCCTCGAAACTGCGCGAGCTTCAAAACCGTTTTTGGATTATAAGCGAAAAATATGTCCTCGATCGCCACTTCGTCAAATTTGTGATTTTTAAAAATCAGGTCAAGTCCCTCGCAAAGTTCGGTGATTTGATACTGCAAAGAATTCGGTTTTATTTTGATTAGTCCCGCCTCGATCAAAATAGTTTTCACGGGCGTCTTTTTGACGATCGCATAGCCGCAATTTCGCGATCCCGGATCGATTCCTAAAATTTTCATCTCATCCTTTTCAACGGTTTTTCACGCTTTTTTCACGGCGTGAAAAACGAATTTCAACGCCATTTTAACAAATTTAAGATAAAATCTAGCGAATTAATCTTAAAGGCAAAAATTTGGTCGCAAACGAGGTTTTGGAGCTACTTTCCAAAGAAATTTTACCGTCGGAATTTGAATGCTACATCAAGCAGCTTAAATTTAACGAAAAAAGCTCAAATTCGACGAACGTCGTATTTAACGCGCCAAACGAGATTATCGCCAAATTTATCCAGACCAAATACGCCTCCAAAATCGCTCATCTTTTTGAAGTAAAAACCGGACAAAAACCCGTGATCAACGTCCTAGCCGCGACCAAAACGCAAAGCAAACCGGCTAAAAAAGTGGACGTAAAAGAGATAAAAGCGCAAAGCAGCCTGCTAAATCCAAGCTATACGTTTGAAAATTTCGTCGTCGGTGACTCGAATCAATTCGCATTTTTAAGCGCAAAAGCCGTATCCGAGCAACTGGGTAAAATTTACAATCCTCTCTTTATCTACGGCCCAACCGGACTTGGCAAAACTCACCTTTTACAATCGGTCGGAAATTTTTGCCTAAACGGCGGTAAAATGGTTATTTGCGTAACAAGTGAGCAGTTTATCACGGACTTTACTTATAACCTCAACAACCACTCGATGGAGCGATTTCGCGAAAAGTACCGAAACTGCGACGTTTTACTTATCGACGATGTACAGTTTTTAGGAAAAACCGATAAAATCCAAGAGGAATTTTTCCACACGTTTAACGAACTTCACGCCAAAAACGGCCAGATCGTGATGACCTCGGACCGCCAACCAAAACTCCTAAAAGGCTTTGAAGATAGGCTAAGAACGCGTTTTGAGTGGGGTATCATCGCAGACATCACACCGCCCGAGCTTGATACTAAAATCGCAATCATCAAGAAAAAATGCGAGTTTGATAAAATTTACCTCGACAAAGACGTCATAAACTACATCGCAACAAACATGGGCGACAACATTCGAGAAATCGAAAGCGCGATAATAAATTTAAACGCTTACGCAAGACTAATGAGGCAGGAAATCACGCTAGAGTTTGCTAAAAATATCCTGCGCGATCAGATAAAAGAAAAGCGCGAAAATATAAACCTAGAAAATATCGTAGAAATCGTAAGCAAAGAGCTAAACGTCAAACCAAGCGAGATGAAAAGCAAATCACGCTCGAAAAATATCGTCGAGGCTAGACGCATAGTGATATATCTGGCTAAAAATTTGACGCCAAACTCAATGCCGCAGATCGCGCAGTTTTTTAATATGAAAGATCACTCGGCCGTAAGTCACAGCATAAAAAAGATAAACGAACTAATCGAAACGAATGAATATTTTAAAGTTCGAGTCGAAGAACTAAAAAATAAAATTTTAACCAAAGAGTAAAAACGTGAATAAAAGTGAAAAAATAAACCGTTTTTTTAACGCCGCAAATGTCCTATTTAAAACAAATAAAAGCTGTTTTAAACTTTTCACGCCCCCTACTAATGCTACTAAAAGAAATTTAAAAACAAAGGAAAAAAATGAAAGTCACGATTAATAAAAACGCTTTAGAAAGCATCGTAACAAATAGCAATTCTTACCTAGAGAAAAAAGATCTAAGCGCTATAACTTCGCATATATTTATCGGAGCTAAAGACGGTATCTTAAACATAAAAGCAACCGACCACGAGATCGGCTTAGCCTATAAGCTCTCAAACGTCAAAATCATGGACGAGGGAAATGCTACTGCAAACGGTAAGAAGTTACTTGACATCATAAGAAGCCTAAAAGACGAAGAAATCACACTAGAGACGGTAAATAACTACCTCTACATAAAACAAAAAAACTCAAAATATAAGCTTCCAATGTATAAATTTGAGGATTTTCCAAATTTCCCGACGATAGAAAATAAAAATAAATTTGAAGTCGACGCCGTAATGCTTGGACGAAGTTTAAAGAAAATTTTTACAAGCATCGACAATAATAACCCTAAATTTGAGCTAAACGGCGCTCTTATTGACATTAAGCAAAACTACATAAACATAGTCGGCACCGACACGAAAAGGCTTAGCGTTTTTAGATTTGAAACGCCAACTCAGAGCGAATTTTCCCTAATAATCCCAAAAAAAGCTATTAGCGAAATACAAAAGCTATTTTTTGACAAGATCGAAATTTACTACGACGATACGACCCTGATCGCTCAAAGCGCAAATTTTGAGTTTTTCACAAAGCTGATAAACGGCAGATTCCCAGACTACAACAGAGTAATCCCGCAAGAGATAAAGCGAAGACTAAGACTAAGCAGAGATAAGATGATAGAAGGCATCAAAACCGTCTCAATCATCTCTGAGAGCACTAAAATCGTATTTGCGCCTCAAACCATAAGTTTTGAAAGTATAGTCGAAGATAACTCGGAAGCTAAAACAACGATAGAATTTACAACAGGACTAGAAGAAGAAATCTACGTCGGCGTGAAAAATAGATACTTACTTGATTTCTTACAAAGCATCGAAGAGGAGCATTTCGAATTTGGATTTAACGACTCAAATTTAGCCTTTACGGTGAGCTCAAACGAGCTAAAAACGGTAATCATGCCAATAAATTTATAAAATAACAAAGGTAAATAATGCAGCAAAATTACGGCGCGGAAAATATTAAAGTTTTAAAAGGGCTCGAAGCGGTTAGAAAACGCCCCGGCATGTACATCGGCGATACTAACATAAGCGGCCTACATCACATGATCTACGAGGTCGTCGATAACTCAATAGATGAGGCGATGGCTGGCTACTGCGATACGATCGATATTGAGCTAACGCGCGAAGGCTCAGCGATAATCAGCGATAACGGACGCGGTATACCGGTAGATATGCATCCTACGGAGAAAATTTCAGCCGCAACGGTCGTTTTAACCGTTCTTCACGCAGGCGGTAAATTTGATAAAGATACTTATAAAGTCTCAGGCGGTTTGCACGGCGTCGGCGTTAGCGTCGTAAATGCGCTTTCTAAAAAACTAGTCGTGAATATCAAACGTGACGGCAAACTACATAGACAAGAGTTTTCAAAAGGCATACCTCAAAGCGACCTTGAGGTTATAAAAACTACAAATAGAACCGGTACTCAGGTAGAGTTTTGGCCGGATGACAGCATTTTTGAGGTTACTGAATTTGACGATGAAATTTTAACCAAACGCTTTAGAGAGCTAGCCTATCTAAACCCGAAAATCACGATAAATTTTAAGGATCAAAGAAACGGCAGGAAAGAGAGTTTTCACTATGATGGCGGACTTGAAAGTTTCGTAACTGATTTAAATAAAAACGAAGCCGTAAGCAAAGCCGTATCTTTTAGCGGAGGCGAAGAGGACGTTTTGGTAGATTTTGCCTTGATGTACAACGATACTTATAGCGAAAATTTACTAAGCTTCGTAAATAACATCAAAACCCCTGACGGCGGTACGCACGAGGCGGGATTTCGCGCGGGTCTAACTCGCGTGATAACAAACTATATCGCAGCAAACGCCGCAGCCCGCGAAAAAGACACAAAAATCACGGGCGAAGATATCCGTGAGGGCCTTATCGCAGTTATCAGCGTAAAGGTACCAGAACCGCAGTTTGAGGGCCAGACAAAAGGAAAACTAGGCTCAAGCTACGTAAAACCGATCGTTCAAAAGATGGTTTTTGAGGTACTTAGCAAGTATTTTGAAGAAAACCCGATCGAAGCTCGCGCAATAATGGAAAAAGCGCTGATGGCGGCGCGCGGACGCGAAGCTGCCAAAAAAGCTCGCGATCTAACGCGTAAAAAAGAGGGTCTAAGCATAGGAACGCTGCCGGGTAAACTAGCCGACTGCCAGAGTAAAGATCCAACGATCAGCGAGCTTTATCTGGTGGAGGGCGACTCTGCGGGCGGTTCGGCCAAACAAGGACGCGATAGGGTGTTTCAGGCTATTTTGCCGTTAAAAGGTAAAATTTTAAACGTTGAAAAATCGCGCTTAGATAAAATTTTAAAATCAGACGAAATAAAAAATATGATAACCGCGCTAGGTTGCGGTATCGGCGATGAATTTGACGCTGAAAGGCTTCGCTACCACAAGATCATAATCATGACCGATGCCGACGTCGACGGTAGCCATATCCAGACGCTGCTTTTAACGTTTTTCTTTAGATTTTTACACAAAGTCGTGGAAAACGGTCACATCTATCTAGCTCAACCGCCGCTTTACCGTTATAAAAAGGGTAAAAAAGAAATTTATCTAAAAGACGAAAGAGCGCTTAATGAATTTTTAATCGAAACTGGCATCGAAGGAGTCGAGTTTGAAGGTATAGGAAACGCAGACCTCATAGACTTTTTAAAGATAGTCGCGGCTTATAGAAGCGTGTTAAAAGAGCTTGAAAAGCGATTTAGCGTGATTTCTGCGGTTAGGTATATGATCGAAAATCCTGATATCTTTTCAAAAAGTTACGGCGAAATTTTTGAAATTTTGAAAAATTATCTGGAAGCGCAGGGACACAATATCCTAAACTCATACGTCAGCGAAGAAGAAGCGCGAATTTACGTACAAACCGAAAGCGGCTTGGAAGAGCTTTTGGTAAACGAAAATTTGTTTATAAATCCGCTTTACGAGGAAGCGCTTTATATCAGCCAAAAGATAAAAGAGCGCGGCATCGAGCTAAAAGGCGACGTGATAGACGTGCTAGACGAGATCGAAAAAAATGCCAAAAAAGGCGCCTACATACAGCGCTATAAAGGTCTTGGCGAGATGAATCCGGAACAGCTGTGGGAGACGACGATGAACCCTGAAAATCGCCGTTTGTTAAAGATAAACATAAACGATGTAGTAAGCGCTTCGGATACGTTTAATCTCTTCATGGGCGACGAGGTCGAACCGCGAAGAAACTACATACAAGAGCACGCAAAAGACGTGAAACATTTGGATGTATAAATGCTAAAATCAGAACTAAAAGAACGATCAAATAGGTTTAAAACCGCGCTCGAGGTATCCTCGATATTTATTTTTAGCGTTGTCATTTTGGTCTATATTTTTGTTAAAAAAGACGATATAAAATTTGACGCTGATGATATTATTCTGATTGCGATTTTGGTTTTGTGTCAGGTTTATTTTACGGCCTACAAAATTTATCAAAGCTTTCAAACGAGCGTACTCGATCAAGTAACAAAAGCCTATAATAGAGACGAAATTTTAAGACTTTTATCAAAGCAAGCTTCTAAATTTAAAGGCAAAAGCGGCGGCAATATGCTAATACTAAAGATCGAAAATTTAAACGATCTAAACGAGCGTTATAGCTTTGTTAGCACCGATATTTTGCTAAAACGACTAGTCGAGCGGCTGGAGAAATTTTTAAACGAAAAAGTGTCTAAAAACACGCTTATCGGTAGATATTCAAACGAATATTTTCTGATCTTTTGCGAGAGTAAAAGTACCGAGCTCATCCATCTTTTAAATGTTTTTGAAAAGAGTATTTTAAGCGACGGAATCTACAATATCGAGCTAAAGATCAAATTTGACGCTATCGACATAAATCACTCGGCAAGCCTCAAAAATTCGGTCTCATATCTCATCCAAAAGCTAAACGAGAGCGATAACGAGGATAAAGTAGATATCACCGACGATCTTGAAAAAGACGTCTGTAACTGCATCGATATGCAAAGATTTATCTTCCAAACTCAGCTTGTTAAAAGCCTTCGTTTCGGGCAAAATTTAAAAAATATCATCGTAAAAGTTTACACCGATAAGCAAGGGCTCGTCTCAAAAGCAAAGG
>CALBNA010000310.1 GCA_937896205.1 uncultured Campylobacter sp.
GTCTAAAAACGCCATCGCAGGCGGCGCGATCACGATAAAAAGCGTCGGTATAAATTTCTGCGGCATCTGATCGTGAAAGATGATGCGGTAAAACAAAACCGCAAAAAGCACGGGCCAAAAAAATATCCCGATCGCAAAGTAATACCACGCAAGCTCGCTCGCGGCGGGCGCTGCTAGCGGGACGAAGAGGTTACCCACGATCGGGATGAACCACGCGGGGTTTGAGTGCGCGATCTGGACGTTATTTTTGATCCAAAAAGACACGACGTGCAGCGTGATAAAGGTCTGAAATGCTACGCCCACGCAAAAAAGCGCGTCGTAAACGGGCGCAAAGTCCCGCCAGAGCGAGGCGACTAGCAGCGTGCCGATCGAAAATGCGGCGAAAAAATTTACCCGCACCGGATGGAAAAACTCAGCCTTGCAAGCTTGCGGGTATCTGATCAGCTTTGCCGCGTAACAAGCGCAGATGAGCGCGTATGCTAGGCTCGCCGCGGCGCGTAAAATCTCAAAAACCGCGCCTGAGATATCAAAGATCAAATTTAGCCGTTCGTATGCGAGAGCCAGCCCGCCAAGCCCCATAACTACGGTGTAAAACATAATCGGAAAGTGCTGCAGCCAGCTTGGTTTTTCGTCCTGCGTTTTCATATTTTTCCTCGTTTTTTCTAAATTTTAGCCAAATTTTAGCGCAATCTCGGTGAGTTAGTCACGAAATAAATCAATGCTTAAAATATTTTGTAGCTAAATTTTATCACCGCGCTTTTACGTAAAAGAAAATATAATTAAACAAAACCGAATTTAGTCAAGGAGCGCGTATGTCGAGGGATGAGCTAAAAGATACGCTAAAGCAGCGGTTTACGTCTAAATTTACGCTTAGTGCGCAGGATGAAGAGGCGGTGTTAAAAAGCGCGACGCTAAAAAGCTTTAAAAAAGGCGAGAGGATATACCCAAAAGATGGCTGCCTTGGCTACGCGATCATCATAAGCGGGCGTGCGCGCGGGCTGGTTAGCACGAGTAATTTTAAAGAGATCACCGTCTTTAACCTTCAAGACGGCGATAGCTGTATGCTGTGCGGCTTTTGTTCGCTAGGAGCGCTACAAGCGGAGATAAATTTACAAATCGAAGAGGACGTGCGGATGATTTTGATACCAAGAGAGATATTTAAGAGGCTACGCGAAAACTATCCGCAGGTGGCAAATCACGCGCTAGAGCTTATGGCGACGAGGTTTAGCTCGGCGATAACGGCGATGGATCAGACGCTGTTTTTGCCTCTAGCTCGGAGAATAATAAATTTCCTCGAGCAAAACGGCGCGAAAAACGGGCTAAAGATCACGCACGAACAGATCGCAAACGACATCGCTAGCGCGAGAGAGGCGGTATCAAGAGCACTAAAAGAGATGCAGAAAAAGGGGCTCGTCGAGCTAAAACGCGGAGTCGTGACGTTAAGGTGACTTTGTTACATATTTAAATTTTAAAATGCGCTATGATTTGACAATAACTTCTAAAAGGAGCTTTTATGCAAAGCATCGACAGAAGAGGCGTCTTGAAAATTTTAGGCGCGGCGGGGCTAGCGGCGGCGGGAGTCGCAGGGGCTAGCAAGCTAAATGCGGGAGAAAATGCGGACATCCGCGCAAATATCCTAATAATCGGCGGCGGTCTAGGCGGCATCAGCCTAGCGGCGAAACTACGACGAGATATGCCAAACGCCGAACTAACGGTCCTTGATAAGGACGAGTACTTCTACTATCAGCCCGGCTTTACGCTCATCGCAGCCGGTCACTATCTGCCCGAAGACATAACCTACGAAAAATCAAATTTGATCCCAGACGGCGTAAAATGGATAAAGCAAAATGCCGCATCCATCGATCCAGGGGCAAATTCCGTCAAGCTAGAGGACGGGTCAAATTTGAACTACGACTACCTCGTGATAGCTAGCGGAGCGGAGTATGAGTTTGAGAGCGTAAAAGGACTTAGCGCCGACGATATCGGTAGCGACAACGTGACTTCTATCTACACGATTCCAGGCGCCGTTGCTATGTCTGGCATAATGAAAAAAGTCGGCAAAGAAGGCGGCAAGATAGTCTTTAGCGACAACAAAACACCGATGAAGTGTTCGGGCGCAAATAAAAAAGTAACGCTGCTAACCGAAGATATGGCGCGAAATTTGGGTAACAGAGACAAGCTTGATATCTCGATATACTCGGGTGCGCGGACGATATTTTTCGCCCCTGTTTATGCTAAAATGATAGAAGGAATGCTGGAGGAGCGAGACGTGAAGTATTTTACCTCACATCAGCTGGTTGAGGTGGATAAAAGTGCTAATATAGCGGTATTTGAGCACGCTATGCCGTACCGCGAAAACGGCGAAAATAAACTCGCTAAAGAGCTAGTCGAAGTAAAATTCGACTACCTACACCTAGTGCCTCGCATGAAGGCTTCTAAAATCTACGCCGATGCGGGGCTAAGCGTAGAAAAGGGCGATGCGGCAGGTAACTGGATTAGCCTCACGCACGAGACGCTGCAACACTCGAAATTTAAAAATATATTTGCTATCGGCGACGTTTGCGGATTTCCTGCGGGTAAAACCGGAGCTAGTATACGCAAGATGTATCCCGTGTTGGCACAAAATCTAGCCGACATTATAAAAGGACGCGAACCGAGTGCTAGATACGGCGGCTACACTGCCTGCCCGCTGCTAACGAAATTCGGCAAAGCGGTGATGGTGGAGTTTAACTGGACAGGCAAGCCCGAGCCTACGATAGCGTGCATGGGCGCGACTCGCGAGAGCTACCTAAACTGGGCGATGAAGCTATATATGATGAAGCCGATGGTCATGCAAGGCATGATAAGAGGCCTAGCATAAAGGAGAGAAAATGCAAAACGTCGGGATTTTAGATAAAACTATCCGCCTAGTAATCGCTGCGGTTTGGATATACGCATTTGGGTTCGTCTGCGAGTGCTGGCTATGGCTGGTCGGTCTCGTGCCGCTACTGACGGCTGTTTACGGTTATTGTCCTCTTTATAAATTTTTTAGTATAAATACGTGTAAAAAATGTAAAAATAAAGAAAGGAAAACTCAATGCTAAGTAAAAAAACTAGGATAATAAGAGTGCTGATCGGACTAGCGATAATGATCGCCGGAGCGGTGTTTAGCAGCTGGTGGGGGCTGGTTGGACTCGTGCCCTTTATCGTGGGCGTCACGGGGTTTTGCCCTGCTTGCTACTTTTTAAACCGCTGTTCGCTAAAGCGCTAAATTTAGCCGAATTTACTCGCGCGGGCTTAAATTTAACCTCAAATTTGAGTCCGTGCTTTATTTTTAGATAATGCAAATTTGGGTTTTATAAACCGCGCCCTTTACGGCGCAAATTTCACCGCCCACACCGTCAAATTTAACTCCCGTCCGCTCATTTTTAACGCGATATGCATCAAATTTAAGCTAAAATAGGCCAAATTTTTAAAAGGATAAACGTGAACGATTTTAAAAGATTAAACGAGCTGGTAGCTGCTGGCAAAGACGAGCTAAACGCGATGTATCGGCAGCTAGATAACCCAAGCCAGATCGTGCTAAAGATGCTAAAAATAGCCGGTTTTAAGGGTGAGAAGTGCGAAAAAGTCGCGGTTTTACGCCGCATAGTCGATCTAAAAGTTGAGCCGCTAGAAAACGAGCTAAAAAAGCAGGGGCGCGAGGAGGCTGCGATAGGGCGCATAAAAGACGAAGCTTACAAGCTCGTGCGCGAGTTTTACGAGGTGCGCTTTGAAAAGCTTTTAGTGCGGGTAAAAGAGGAGAAAATTTTAGACGAGTTTTACTCGGAGCTACTTAGCGGCATGCACGGCGCGGGAGTAGCGATGAACGCGTGGCAAAGCGCGTGGGACAGGCAAATCCTGCAAACAACGAATAAAGAATTCGAAGCTAAATTTGCAAGCATGGCCGAAGCGATCAAATTTATCGACGAAAACGGCCTTTACCAAAAAGACGGCGACGAAAAGGGCGAGCGAAGCTACGGCGCGGTTATGAAAAACGGCGAAAAATACGCCTTTGCGCCGTATGCGGTTGCCTTTGAAAAAGAAGTTAAGCGTGTGGCGGACGCGCTAGACGAGCTAATCAAAAATCTAAAAACGCTAGCTTTAAACGACGAGCAAGTGGCTTACGTGAGGTATTTTGAAAAGCTAAAGGCGGCGTTTTGCGAGCGAGAAAACGACCGCGCGATCCCCGCGTGGCAGGATGCCGAGCGCGCGTGGATGGAGGTAAAGGGTCCGCTGCAGCCCGGCCATCCGCTCGAATACTACGAGGATGCCTACACGCACGCCGTCGCGCTCGAGTGGGACGTGAGGCTCTCAGGCGCTAGCGACTTTGACGAGGAGAAATTTAAAGCTAGCGTCATCCACGCCTACGAGCAAATTTGCCGCGAGTGCGGGATAGAGGACGCCCTGCTCGCGCGCCAAGTCACGCAAAACGTCGCTAGAACGCAGACATACATCAGCGTGCCGATGATATACTACGGCGCCGAGCTAAACGGGCTTTTCTCCGCACAGGTCGTGCCAAACGACGAGACCGTGAGCAAGGAGTGCGGCAAAAAGATATTCGCCTTCGTGGAGCACGTTTACGAGAGCGCCAAGGCAAGACCGTTTATGAAGCTTAGCGGGGAGATATTTTCGCGTGAGTTTTTGGACTACGGGCGCGAAATTTTATTTAAAAAGCCGCAAATTTGGAAGAAAACCTACGAAATCTCCACGATCGGCCACGAGTTTGGGCATATACTTTTCGTTGGCACCGACACGGAAAAGGCGATGAACGCGGACGGCGAGTTTAAATTTATCGAGGAGTACAAGGCGACCACGGGCGGGCTCGTAAATTTCTTTATCGGCGACGACGCGAGCTACGAGATGAGCGTATTTCACGAGCTGATCGCCCGCGCGGTCGGACTCATTGCGTGGCGCGAGGTCGATGAAGTGCGCGCGTACTACTGCGAGGGGCTCATCCATCTTAGCTTGCTGTTTGACTCGGGCGCGCTTAGTTTTGAAGGCGGCGCTTTGCTCGTCAAATTTGACTGCGAGCACTACGCTAAATTTAAAGAAATCTGCCTTGCAAACTACAAAAATTTGGCGCTTCACTACGCAAGGCGCGCACCTGCGGGCGAGTTCTTGGCGAGATTTTGCGACAAAGAGGGCAAAAGCTACCTGCCTAAACACGCGCAGGCAAGGGCCTTTGTAGAGCACTACTACGCCCGCTACAAGGCTATAGGCAACGAGCTTGACGAGAGCGGCGAATGGGAAAAGTGGCAAGCGGGAGAGAAATAAGG
>CALBNA010000311.1 GCA_937896205.1 uncultured Campylobacter sp.
GTATTTGACTGCGCCCAAGCTTTGTCTTTTTGTGTTCGTATCCGGCTATTTGTACTCTTGCTTGCACTCAAATTCTACGCTTAGCTTCGGGCATTCATTCTCCGTGTTCGTAGTGGCAGACTAAAATTTTGATTTATGAAGAGGTTTTTTAAAATTTAGCTACGATCATTCGGTGAAAATTTAAAGAATTTCGAGCATATAAAATACGCAGAGGTGGGCTTACCTTAGCACTTTTCGCCGGACGGTTTGAAATTTAGATAGGTTTGAGCATGGCGCATAAATTTACGCTAAAATTTAACGAAAATCGGTGCGGTCTGCTCACAAAATTTTAGAAAGGATAGTTATGATTTTAGCTTCAAACTACGACGAGATCGACTTTGACGCGCTTTATAAGGCGCAAAAGGCAAGAAGCTCATTCGGCAAAAAAATTGCCGCGGACTGGGACAAAAAGGCGCCCAGCTTCAACGAGGGCGTGATGAAAAGCGCCTACGCGCAAGAATTTATAGACAAGGTTGATTTTACGGGCGTCTCTACGCTGCTTGATTTTGCGTGCGGAGCGGGCGCGCTAAGCGTGCTGGCGGCGAAAAAGGCGGAGCAAATTTACGGCTACGACTTTTCGCCAAAGATGCTAGAGTTTGCTAGGCAAAACGCTCAAATTTACGGCGCGAAAAACGTTAAATTTGCGCAAAAAGCCTTTGAGGACGACTGGTCGGACGTGCCTGAGTGTGACGTGGTTTTGGCCTCGCGCTGCCTTGAGGTGGACGATCTAAAAGCCGCGCTGGGTAAGCTTCTTTCAAAGACCAAAAAATCGCTTTACATCACGTTTAAGGTGGGCGGAAGCCTCGTAGATGAGGAGATTTTGGATGCGATAGGGCGCAAGGTGGAGCAAAAGCCCGACTTCGTCTATCTTCTAAACATCTTGTTTCAAATGGGCTATTTGCCGAGCCTTAGCTACATCAAAGCCAGGTGCCATGCAGGTCCTGCTTCGAGTGCTGAGGAACTCATCCAAAAGACGCGTTGGGGGCTTGGCGGCGAGCTAAGCGAAGCTGAGGAGGCGCAGCTATCGGAGTATTTTAACAGCGGCAAATACAAACCAAGGCAAGGATTTATGCACTGGGCGTTCGTGCGGGTGGATAAAAGTAGTTAAATTTGGTTTTTTAATTAAACGATATAAATTTGGATTAAATTTAAAATTTAGCGAGCGCCATAAACCGCTCGCTAATTAAAAGAATTAAGCACCAATGATGATGTGGCTAGCTTTGATGATAGCAGTTACTTCATCTCCAGCTTTTAGAGATAGGTTTTTAGCAGACTCGTTAGTGATGATAGCGCTTAGCTTATCGCCGCCGGCTATCTCGATATCTACCTCAGCGTTTACCGCACCCTCTGTTACTTTTACTACCTTACCTTTTAGTTGGTTAGTAGCGCTTAGCTTTAGACCGTTCTCGCCTTTAGCTACTATGATAGAAGAAGCTTTAAATAGATAAACTACCTTTTTACCGGCTACTAGATCTAGAGCCTTTTGGCTATCTACGGTTACGGTTGCTTTTACGGTCTCTCCGCCTTGTAACTTTGCTACTACTAGAGAGTTTACCGCCCCCTCTCTTACCTCTGTGATTTGAGCTGACAGTTGATTTCTTGCGCTAAACATTGCGTTTTCCTTTGTGATTAAATTTGATTTCGTATTAAAATCTGAGCGAATATTAACAACTTAAACTTTTATAAAACTTAAAAAACAAATATGCAAAAATTTAACTTTGTCACTAAAATATTCTACATTAACGATTATCGGAATTTTAGGTATTTTGATAAATGAAGTAGAAAAATTTAATTTCGCAAGTTGAAATTCGGGACAAACATTTTTTGGGGTGAATTTTAAAAGGGGCGGAATGAAAAAGTCAAATTTAGACTAAACTAGTAGTGAAGCTTTATGTGGCGATTGCAGAAATTTTGCATTTAAGATATATGCCAAATTTGCATATATAAATCATCATCAGATACCGATAAAATCGCACTAAAAATAGTTTAAGTTTTTGCTTGATTTAAGCAATAATTTACTACAATCAAATCTTAAATTTAGATTTTCAAGCTATCATTTCGCAAAAATTAAGGAAAATCATGCAACCTATTTTTACGACGCAAATCACCAAATTTAAAGGCGCGCAAAAAAGCGCCGTTGATGATATTTTGGTGCGCGAGATCAAGCTTGAGATCTACATAAACGGCAAGCGTTTCGGCGCGCTCATGGCGACTCCGACCGATCAGGAGGCGCTGGCTGCGGGCTATCTCATCAGCGAAAATTTGATCGCAAGCCCTGAGGATATCGAGAGTATCGAGCTCTCAGACGACGCATTAAGCGTACGGGTAATGGCTAAAATCAATGAAAAGCGCCTCGAGCAGTTTGACGAGGAAAAGGTGATAATCAGCGGCTGCGGACGCAGCTCGACGGCAAACATCGACCCTGAGGCTATGGCGGCGCGCTCCATAAAGGCCGACGTCAAATTTAACAAAGACGAAATTTTGCGCCAGATGGGGCAGTTTTACACGCAGTGCGAGCTTTACGAGATGACTGGCTGCGTGCATACGGCTAAGCTTTTCGTGAGCGGCGAGCAGTTTTTTATCGGCGAGGATATCGCTCAGCACAATACGATAGATAAAGCCGTCGGCAAAGCGGTACTAGCTGGCGCGCAGCTACAAAATTCGTTTCTGATGGTGAGTGGGAGGCTGAGCTCCGAGATGGTAGCAAAAGCCGTCATGCACGGCATCCCCGTGCTCGTATCGCGTACGGCTCCGACTAGCCTTGGCGTCGTGATAGCGCGTAAATTTAACCTAACGCTATGCGGCTTTGCGCGCGGCGAAAACATAAACGTGTATAGCGGCGCGGAGAGAATCTATGAGTGAGCAAATCCGAGAACTGATAACCAAACTGCTAAATCCAAAGGGCAGGCTAGACTGCGGAGCGGCGTTTAAGATCGCCTCAAAGCTAGGCGTAGAGATCGGCGAGGTTAGCGACGAGGCCGAAAAAATGGGCGTAAAGATCGACAACTGCGAGCTAGGGCAGTTTGGCGGGCTGGAAAACGGACGCGGCAAATACACCGTGATGACGCAGCTAAAACAGATGACCGACGAAAAAGACAGAATCCTGTGCAAAGACGCTAGAGACGCGGCTGCGGGCGTGGGGCTAAAGACGATCCGCTCGACGCTAAAAGACTATAAAATCGACGTAAAATACTGCCAGTTGGGGTGTTTTAAGGAGAAGAAAGGAAAAAAGATGAGAGTAAAAACCAAAACTTGGATAGAAAACGACGAGGGCGAGCTGATATTCGGCAAGGGCAAAACCGAAGTCCTAGACGTCATCGCCGAGGTCGGCTCGATCTCAAAGGCCGCCGAAATCCTAGGCATGAACTATAAAAAATGCTGGAATCATCTGCAAATTTTGCAAAAAAATCTAAAAGAGGAGCTCTTTACCACCAAACAAGGCGGCGGCGAAAACGCCGGCACGACGCTAAACGAGCGCGCGCATGAGCTCATAAACGCCTATAGGCAGCTACAAAACGATATCGAGGACTTTGCGGATAAGCGCTTTAAGGAGCTGTTTTTGAAAAAAGACGGCGAGAAAAATGAGGCAACCAAAGAAGACAAAAAAGATAAAAAGAAATAAAACCACATCAATTTAAGGGAGAAAAAATGTACGTAAAACTAAACGATAGGGTCTATCTAAACAAAGATAAGATCACCAGAGTAAAGGTAGATAGCGTCCAAGACGGTATCAGGATTCGCTTCTACGAGGGGCAGTTTCAAGTTGCCAAAAGCGGCAGATTTGAAAGTGAAGAAAAAGCGATGGAGTGGCTGCAGAAAAATTTTATCGGCAAATAGGCGCAAAGCGCGCTTTATGACCGCGCGAGTAGCTTGCGAACAGATCCGTAAAACAACGCTTTTGGTGATATGGCAGCGACTTACCGCTCATTAACACGATAATGATTTTCGGGTTTTGTGCTTTCAAGAAGAGCTTGCGCAAAGATGTTGCGGTAAAATTTACGGCGAACGAGCTTCGGATATAGAGCCTATAAATATGGACGACAGAAAATATGCGATAGGAATGGCGGCAGGATACAGAAAACAGGATACAGGAAATAT
>CALBNA010000312.1 GCA_937896205.1 uncultured Campylobacter sp.
ATATAGATAAGGATATTTTATATCGACTCTAGTCCGTTTTTTGTTAGGCGGTACATTATGCTCGCTACGTCGCTTATAAATTCTTTGTCGTGAGAGACGATTATCTGCGTGACGTCGAGGGATTTCAGGATGGCGGCTATCCTTCTTTGCATATCCGCATCAAGCGCGGTCGTAGGCTCGTCAAGTAGTAAAATTTTAGGCTCGACCACCAGTATCCCCGCCAGCGCGACGAGCTTTTTCTCGCCTCCGGAGAGGTTAAAAACGATCTCGTCTTTTAGATGCCAAATTTCAAGCTCGCGTAAAATTTTCTCGGCTTTTGCTCCAGCCAGCTCTTTGTCCTCACCGCGGCCAAGCGGCGAAAACATCACGTCATCAAGCACGCTAGGACAGATAAAACAATCGTTGCTTTCTTGAAAAAGATAGCCCACGTCGCGGCGAAACGGCTTGTACTCGTCTAAATTTGAAATTTTATGGTGAAAAAGCTCGATATGCCCGTCGCAAGGCGCTTTAAGCCCCGCCATTATCTCAAGCAACGTGCTTTTACCACAGCCGTTTGGGCCTATGAGAGCGATTTTATCTTTGTGTGTTGCGTTTAAATTTAGATTTTCAAAAAGCGTTCTTTCGCCTATTTTTGCGCAGACGTTTTTTAGGCTTATCGTGCAGCTCATATCGTGACTCCTAAACTAAAAATATAACAGCACGCCGTTAAAGCGATTATGGCAGCATCTTTCGCGCCTATTTTGAGGCTTTTGTCTCCGTAAAGTTTGCCGTCAAATCCCCTGCAAACAAAGGTTTTTTCAAGAACGCTCGCCTTATAAAACGCCTCCAAAAAAAGCATAGCGACCAAATTTGCGTAAATTTTATAGGTAAAAAGCGAGGCTTTAGGCTCAAATCCACGAACTTTTAGAGTCTTTTTTAGCCTTGCAAATATTGTTTTAAGATCGGCCGTAAATTTGGCGCTAAAATAAAAAATCGCCGTTAGCTTATCGCCTAAATTTAGCGACGAAACCGCAAGCGCGATACTAAAATAATCGCTCCTATAAAAAGCCAACCGTCCAAAAAGTATGATCAAATTCGACCTTATAAATATCAGCTTTGCAAGCGCGTATTCTCCGTAAAGAACGAGGCTTAAGACGACTAAGATTATAAAAATATTTAGTTTTAAAACGGATTTTAAAATTTCAAAAAGATTTTTAAAATTTAAAATCGCTAAAAATATTACGGGCACGATGAAAACGGCGTCCGTAGCGCTTGAAAGCGAGACTCTGAAGCTAAAAAAAGTAAAGCAAACGAGTAAAACGGATAGGTTCATTTGCCTCTTTTTACCAGATAAATTCCGCCAAAAAACAGCCCGATTCCGGCAAACGCAAGGATAAATTTAAGCGCGTAAGCCCCAAAATCCTCCTCACTTTCGTCAAATTTGGTC
>CALBNA010000313.1 GCA_937896205.1 uncultured Campylobacter sp.
ATGGCGAGCGCGGCTAAAAAAGCCGCTAAAAAGATAAAAAAACGCGCGGATTTTTTCAATTTACGTTGTAAAAATCATTTACCGTTTTATCGCCGCTAACCTCGTTTAGCACGATCTTTTTGACGTATTTATCGCCTCCGACCAAAATACGCGTAAAGATTTGTTTTAGCAGCACGTTTTTGGGCGTTAGCTCGATTTTCCAGTTGTTTTTGTCGCCTGAGATCTTAAAGATAAATTCCTTCTCAAGCTCGGCCTTATCGAGCTTTATGATGGATAAAAATAGCTTTTTATCAAAATTTTGATCGATTTTTATGAGCTGATTGCCGCTTTTTTGAAAGATACCGCGCTCGTTTATGACGATACTAACCGCGATTGGACTTAGCGTGTCGTAGAGTAGCTCGCTTTGGCTGAGTTCAAATTTGCCGTAGCTTTTAAACTCTACGTTAAATCCGCTCAAAAACTTCGTCTGCGCGAAATCTCCGCTGATATTTTGCGTTTTGATTTGAGATTTTATCTCGTTAAAATCAAGCCCCATCAGGCTCGCCGCCAAACTAAAAATTATCGCTATTTTTTTCATTTACATACCTTTTTATTGCATTTTGTAGCTCTTGCGGGATCTCAAAGCACGTCTGCATCGCGCGCATATCCACGGCTGCTTGCGAGCTCGCGCCCGTGCACAGCGTCTCGCCTGTTTTGGCGCTTTTTACGATGTAGCCGATCTTTAGAAAGCACTCGCACTCCTTTAGCGTCGCCTCTACCTCGATCTCATCGCCGAAAAATACGGGTTTTACGTATTTGGCCTCGATTTTTACTATCGGATATGCGTAACCGTCCGCTCTCATCACCTCGTAGTCGTAGCCTATCTCCTCTAGCAGCGCGCATCTAGCCGTCTCGAAATACTTCACGTAGTTGCCGTGCCACACGACGTTCATGCTGTCCACGTCGTAAAACTGCGCCTTTAGCGCGACTGATTTTGATATCATCTCATCTCCAAAAATCAAAAAAATTAAACCACTGCGCAGGCGTTTGCTTGCAGCGATTTTCCAGCTCGCGGACGTAAATTTGTAGATACTGGCGCGCTGCGGCGGCCTTATCTCGCCCTAGCTTTACGGCGCTTGCTAACGGCACTAGCTCGATCCTAAATTTACCGTCTATCTTTTGGCACCATAGCGAGCTTATCTTTACGCCCAAAATCCCCGCAATCAAATACGGACCGTAGTTAAAGCCGGCCTCCTTGCCTAGAAATTTCACGCACGCGGCCTTATCGCCGCCAAGAGGCGTTCTATCGCCCATTATGCCGATATGCTCGCCGCTTTCGACGATGTTTTTTAGCTCCAGCATCGCAGCAACGTCTAGCTTATTTACCGCCATCATGCGCACGCTACCGTCGTTTTTGCTGATTTCGCGCAGCACTTCGTTAAATTTACGTGAGTTCTCGTCGTAGGTCAAAATCACCATCCTAAAGCCCTCGACCCGCGCAGCTAAAGCCTTGCAAATTTCGACGTTTCCAAGGTGCGCCGTGAGTAAAATTTGCCCCTTTTGCGCGCCGATTAGTTCGCTTTTTATGCGCTCCAGATCAATGATCTCTAGCTCATTATCCTTGATCTTGCCCTTCCAGACTCTAAATTTATCGCAAATAGCGCTGCCAAAGGCTTCAAAATGGCTAAAAACGCTCGTACCGTTTAGCGTCTGCGAGCCTACAAAAACGCTTAAATTTCGCCTAAACTCGGCGATGTTTTCGCGCTCATTTTTTGAAAATATATAATAAAACCAAACTACGATTTTAACGATAAGCCTTAGCGCAAACTCAGGTAAAATTTGCGCCAAAAATAGGCTAAGCATCAAAAAAAACGCGCCGCCTTTTTCCTGCTTTTTCCACCAGAGATTTTGCTCGGAGTTTTCTTGAGACTCTACGGAAATTTGAGTGCTTGTCACGTTTTTTTCGCTCAAATTTAACCTGCACGCTCGCCAAATTTTATTAAGCATAAATTTAGGCAGAGAAAAAAAGCATTTTGCGTGCATGAGGCTGATTAGCGCGTTATCGCGCAACATCTTAAAGTGCGATACGCCGCCCTTTTCGTAGCGCACGTAGGTATCGATCCAGCGCATATCTACGCCCTGTCTAGCGGCATTTACGAGGATTTCGATGTCAAATTCCATTCTATTTGTCTTGCTTTTTGCCGCCGCTTTTTTAAGCTGCTCTAAAGGATAAACGCGAAAACCACACATAGCGTCTTTGATGCCAAGGCTTAGCGTATTTATCGCGACCCAAAAATTCGTGATTTTTCTGCCGTAAACGCGTGATTTTGGCGCGTCATCGCCATAAATAGGATTTGCACAGACGATGCTTTGCGGATACGCCCGGCTCTGCTTCAAAAACTCGCCGATGAGCGCAGCGTCGTGCTGAAAATCGGCGTCGATTTGCAAAACGTGGCTAAAACCGCGCTCGGACGCAAATTTAAACCCGTCCTTCATCGCGATGCCCTTGCCGCCGTTTTGCGCGCGCGTGAGTAGCAAGATACCCTCCGTGCGCTCAAGCTCTACTAAAATTTGCTCGCTAGCCTCGTCTGAGCCGTCGTCCACGACGATGACGGGCAGTTCGTAGGTTTTTAGCGCGGCGATCAGGGCTTTGATATTTTGCGGGTGATTGTAAAAGGGCACCAAAAATGCAAATTTATTCAAAGCGCGGCCCTTCCCGTCGAGCACTTTTCGCCGTTGCAAAATAGCTCAAAGTAAAGCTTGCCGCCGCGTTTTTCAAAACAAACGCGAAGCGCGTCTCCAGGCCTTACAAACTTTATAAATTTTAGATTTTCCACCGTACTGGCGCCGCTAACGTCGATACCGACGCCGCTAGCTAGCTCAAAGACATAGTCAAGCTGCATAAATCCCGGCAGTAGCGGTAAATTTGGAAAATGGCTCTCGAAAATCTCGAGCCCTGCGTGCATGATAGCGCTAAATTCGTATTTTTGCACTAGGTTTTCTAGTCGCTCGCCGCCCCCCTCAAATTTAGCGCAGATATCGTTTGTATTAACCGCGCCGCAGTTTAAGCCGCTCGCTAAATTTTCGCCGCTTTTATAAATTTGACCGCCGCAAATTTCGCCCGCTTCATTTACGCGTCCGCCGCTCCAGACGGGTTTGGGACTAGCAAATAGCGTGTTTTCAAATTCGCTTTTTTCAAATTTACCCTGCTGATTTCGCGGCATTTTTTCCACGATTTTAAAGTATCGCACGCTGTTTTTAAACT
>CALBNA010000314.1 GCA_937896205.1 uncultured Campylobacter sp.
TCTTTAGCAAAAAGCGAATTTATGCGTTCTTCAAAAGGCTTGATGCCGTCCATCATCTGGTTAAAGTCGCTATCGGCCATTAGCCCCTTATACGCGCTCAAAAACTCCGTTATAGACGCGGCTTGCACCTTTATCTCGCCGTCAAATTTGACCGCTTTTAGCGCCGTTTGGATATCTACGTCGTCATGCAGCGTTTTGCTTTCCGCGCCAAGACCCGACGCATCGGCTACGACGTTAAATTTAAGCTCCTTTCCGTTTGGGTTTTTAAAGCTAAAATTTTTAACCTCCATCACATAGTTTTTACTCATCAAAATCTTATAAAGGGTCGCCTCTTGCGGATCGCTCACGTACATCGCCATCGCTTCTTTATTTACGTTTTTCTCGTTTAGGCTCAAATTTAGCTGCGTAAGAACCTTTTTGCCATCCACGTCAAGCGCGCCCAAACTAGCGTCGGTAATCGTATCGAGAAGATTTGCATCTGCATTTTGCTTTATCTGTGCTAGAAACGACATACCCGTGATGCCGACCGATTTTGGAAAATCATAACCCTTAGTGCTGTTAAAGCTCATTTTATCGGCCTTCACCCCGATTTTAGCTATATTTTCGTAGGCGGTTTGTATATTTATAAACAAGATGAGATCGTTAAAGCTCTTAAAGTCGTTAAGCTCGATGAGCGCGGAGGCGTTTTCTATATCGACCTTATCCACGCCGTCCGTATCGCCGCCGCCGATTTTACCGACGCCGATTTCTAGGGATTTTATCTTATTTTCTTTGATTTGCGCCTTCGCAAAAGGCTTTGAGATTACGAAGCTAGAGTCATCTTCATTTGTTTTGATATCGGCTAAATTTAAGGTCACGTCGCGGGTTTTATCAAATTTTATCAGCACGTCGACGCTTAAAAACTCGTCCGTGCCGAAAATTTTCTTTAGATAGAGTGCGGCTTCGGGCGTTAGCGCTTTGACGTCGCTATGAGCCTTAAACCCGCTAAATAGCTCGGCAAATCCGTGTTTTAGCGTCGTTTTAGCCTCAAATTTGATCGGATCGTTGCCGTCGGTGAGCTCGAGTTTTAGCACCGCGCGCGAGCTAAACAGTCCTTTGTCGTAGTCGTTTTCTACCGCGTTTGCTTTTATATTAAAAAATCCAAGCTTCAAAGTCTCGCTAGTTAGCCTAGTCACGCCCCTATCGTAGGACTCTTTAGCCTTAGACGAGCCGTAAAATGCGACGCCCAAAACCGCAATCAAAACGACCGCGAGCGCAAATATAATCTTTTTCATTTTTTCCCTTGATTTTAAATTTTACTTCGTCGCCGCGATGAGCTCGATCTCGACTAGGCCGCCTTTTGGCAGCGTTTTAACGGCGATCGTACTTCTAGCAGGATAGGGTTCGCTAAAAAATTTAGCGTAAATTTCGTTTACTGCCGCAAAATCCTCGATGTTGGTTAGAAAAATCGTCGTTTTTACCGCATTTTCAAAGCTAAGCCCCGCCTGCGCCAAAATCGCTTTTAAATTTAGCATCGATTGCTCGGCTTGAGCCCTCACATCCTCGCCCGCAAATTTGCCGTCAGGCGTAACGCCCAGCTGCCCTGAAATAAACAAAAATCCATTTGCCTCGATCGCCTGCGAATACGGCCCGATCGCCTGTGGAGCGTCTTTTGTAGAGATAACCTTTTTCATTTTCGTCCTTTGTAAAATTTGGGCGAATATTACCCAATTTACAGCCAAAAAAGCAAATTTCGCTATAATTTCCCGCAAGAAAGGCACGAAAAATATGAAAATCACCCTTGCGCCAAACGAATTTTTAGATGATTACGTTCTTGGCTGCGAATTTGCGCGAAATGCTGAAATTTCGGGCAATGCGTATCTATTTTGGAGCGGCGCGATCTGCGCTAAATTTGAAAACTCGCGCATCGTTTTTCTGCATAAAAAATGCATTCCCGCGCGATTTCGCGAGGCGGCCGCACGCTGCAGCGACCTAGCCGGACTCGTGCTCACGTCGGCGTTTTGCTCGTTTACGACGCTAGCGCCCTCGCACCTCGTCGCCAAAAACGGCTCCAAACTCTACCCGCTTTTTGATCTACGCGAAAT
>CALBNA010000315.1 GCA_937896205.1 uncultured Campylobacter sp.
GTATAAACGATTTGCTCGATCAAATCGAAGCTTTGCAAAGAGAAATGGGCACTTGCGTAAAATCGGCCGAAAGCGGGATAACTTATAGAAATATTTTTGCAGAGGGATTTCGAGGTCTTTTTAGAACCAATGCCATTTCCATGAGCGAAGGCGTCGAGGGTATAAAAGCCGGTCAGAAAGGTAAAACTAGAGGTATACTATCTGAAAAATTTAGCGAGCTCGGTAATGGAAACGACGGCATTTTAGAAGTACAAAACGACCTCAATCAAAGCATTAAAAATTTAACCCAAATTTCAACCATGGCGCAAGACACTTCGGTAAAGGCTAACGAAAGCATGTCAGCCGTAAGCGAACTTAGCCAAAATATGGGCAACCTAGAGCACCTTATCACAGAGTCTACTGAAGCTATTAAAAATTTAACCCACAGAACCGAGGAAATCTCATCGGTCGTAAATTTGATCAAGGATATCGCCGAGCAAACAAACCTACTCGCCCTTAACGCTGCTATCGAAGCGGCGCGCGCCGGCGAGCACGGACGAGGCTTTGCCGTGGTTGCGGACGAGGTGCGAAAGCTAGCCGAAAATACGCAAAAAGCTACAAGCGAAATCGGCATAAACATCCAAACTCTGCAACAACAAACAAACGATCTAAATGACAACTCCAATAAAATCACGCAAATAGCGCAAGTCGCAAACGTGAGCGTGTCTAAATTTAGAGATGCCGTAAATGTATTTAGCCAAGGCGCGACGCAAAGTGCAAAAATCTCAAAATACGTCGAAAACAAAACCATTGGCATCATCGGCAAGATCAACCGAGTGACGTATCTGCAGACAGCATACGGAAACGTCATCAACGAAAGAGGCGACGACGAAAATATGCAAAAACAGACGCAAAATTTAAACGCATGGTACGAGAGCGCGGCGGCATATTTTGCAAATTCAAAAAGCTTCGAAAAGGCAAGCGTCCCGGCAAAACAAATAAGCGATCTGGTAAAAGCCAATCTAGACGACTCTAAAAACGGCTACAATATGAACGATATCCAAAAATTCGTCGATAGATTCGCCAAGGTCAAACAAGCAAGTGGCGAGATATTTAAGATAATAGACGCGACGATAGAAGAAAGCGTAAAGTAACGTTATATGAAATTTGAGCCAAAAAACATTTGGCTCAAATTTTGCTCTTTTGCATTACTTTAAACCAAAAATCCATTCTATAAAATTTTACCAAAACCCATTTTTGAAAGCTTTACATCGTCAAAAACTCTAGAGCAAATTTACACCCTCTATAAACACAATTGGCTTCGGCAAAATTTATACTAGGTATCGCAAACTTAGCAAATTTACTCCACGCCAATCACAAGCCGCACGATATAAACTCTCCAAATTTGACAAAAATAGCAACCATTTGCCATGTCGCCTCAAATTTCACAAAGGCAAACCAACTTAAAGCCAGCCTGCCCTCACCTCAAATTTGACCAAATCCCAAAGCAAATTCGGTCAAATTTAGATGCCAAATTTAGCCCAGCAGCCTCTTTGCGCACTCGCTTATGCTCTTGCCATCGCTTCTAGCACCTATTTTTTCTTTGGCTGCTTTCATCACGGTGCCAATATTTGCACCATCGCCAAGGCCGGCGATGATCGCTTTTATCTCGGCCTCTAGTTCGTCAGCACTTAGTTGCTTCGGTAGATAGCCGTTTATGATGTCGATCTCTTTTTGCTCGTTTTGCGCCAGATCGTCCCTGCCGCCGTTTTTATACTGCTCGATAGAGTCCATGCGGCGTTTGATCTGGGTTTGTAGGATCGGTAGCACCTTTTCGTCCGTCATTTCGGCGCGCTCATCGACTTCGACTTGCTTGATGACCGAGTTTACGAGCCTTAGCGTGTCGCGGCGAAAGTTATCTTTTTCTTTCATCGCCGTCTTGATATCGTCTAAAATTTTCTCTCTGATAGTCACTTTTTCTCCTTTAAATTTAAGTGGGCAAATTATAACGAAGCTAAAATTTAAAGCTAATAAAACCGCCTAAATTTGGCTTGCTTAAGAAAAATGTAGCTATAATTAACCATTCATTTTTAAAAGGACTTGCTTGAGAAGCGACAATCTTTTTGCCTTTGCGATCTTCGCTATTACCGCGTTTGGATTTTTCGTTTGGGGCTATCAGTACATCCCGACTCATCACTTTTTGCTTTTCAGTATCGCTAGTATTTTCGGTATCTTTATGGCGTTTAACATCGGCGGCAACGACGTCGCAAACTCCTTTGGAACGAGCGTAGGCGCCAAGACCGTCACGATAAAGCAAGCCTTAGTTATTGCCGCTATTTTCGAGCTTAGCGGCGCGATATTCGCCGGCGGAGAGGTAACCAAAACCATCCGCGAGGGCATCGTGAGCTTCCCGCAGGAGGGCACGGAGCCGATGCTTTTCGTGCTGATTATGATGTCGGCGCTTTTAAGCTCGGGTATTTGGCTATTTATCGCGTCTAAAAAGGGTCTACCTATCTCCACGACCCACTCGATCGTTGGCGGTATCGTTGGCGCCGGGCTTACGATGGGCTTTACGACTATGGGCGGAGATAAGGCTCTAGCTATGGTTTCCTGGGGCGAGATAGGCAGGATCGCCGTTAGCTGGGTAATCTCGCCGCTTCTAGGAGGCATCCTTTCTTACTTCATTTACGGCTACATAAAATCTAAAATTTTGATCCCGACTCGCAAATTTACCCTAGAGCTAAAGGTACTAAAACGCGAGCGTAAAGCCTATAAAGAGCGCTATTTACAAGAACTAAAAACAAAACCCGAAAGCGAGCAGATAAGGATACTAAGCAAGATCGCGGTCCTTGACGACGACGATGTCGAAAGCGGCGAACGCAGCGAATACAAGCTCGCTATAAAAGCCATGAAAGAGCGCGAAAAAGAGATCGATACGTCAAAAGCCATGCGTAAGCATATCCCGACGGTAGCGGGCATCGGCGCAATCATCATCTCATCGATGATGCTTTTTAAAGGGCTTGAGCATCTAAATTTAGACCTAGGTTTTATCGGCACGATCTGGATCATCTGCGTCATCGGCATCGTCACCTATCTCGCTACGCTTGCGATGATAAACGTGATGAAAAAAGACAATGCCGAAAAGAGCACGAACCGCATTTTCTCATGGTTTCAGATATTTACGGCCTCCTCGTTTGCATTTTCTCACGGCGCCAACGACATCGCAAACGCCGTGGGTCCGTTTGCCGCGATTCTGGACGTGCTAAAAACAGGCTCCATAAACGCCACCGCTCCGGTGCCGGGCATCGCGATGGTGACATTTGGTATCTCACTCGTGGTCGGACTTTGGTTTTTAGGCAAAGAGGTTATCGCCACGATCGGTAGCAAGCTAGCCGAGATCCTGCCTACGACGGGCTTTAGCGCCGAGCTAGCGGCCAGTACCGTTATCCTGCTAGCTACAAAGCTCGGCATCCCGGTCTCCTCGACGCACATCCTCATCGGCGCGGTGCTTGGTATCGGTATCCTAAACCGCGACGCCAACTGGAAAATGGTCAAGCCTATCGTGCTTGCGTGGGTCATTACCCTACCGATTGCAGGCGGCTCGGCGGCACTTATTTACATGCTTCTAAAGACCTGTCTCTTATACACATCTCCGAGCCCACGAGACCGTACTAGATCTCG
>CALBNA010000316.1 GCA_937896205.1 uncultured Campylobacter sp.
ATGTGTATAAGAGACAGTTATAATCTAGCTAGCCTCGTGGACGATGAGATTTTGGGCGTAAATTTACTGGTGCGAGGCGAGGATCTACTAGCTTGCTCGGCGGCGCAAAAGTACATGGCGCAGATGTTAGGATACGGTTTTGAAAGTTCAAATTTCATCCATCACGGCCTGCTAGCGCATGGCGGCAAAAAGCTATCCAAAAGCTCGCGCGCGCCGGCGGTGAGTGTAGCGGACGGCGCCAAAATCCACTATAAATTCGCCGCTCTTAAGCTTAGTCTTGACGCGTCAAAATGCGATACTTTGTCAAATTTACTTGAGATGTTTAAAGAGAAATTTGGCCGATAAATTTAAACGCACTACTTGGATTTTTTAAATTTTAAATTTAAAAAGCGCGGTAATTTTTATCCGCCTTATCCAAATTTTTCTTAATCCCCTCGTAATCGTTCTTTAAATTTTTATTTATGCCCGCGAGGTTTCATCAAATTTGCCGCTCAAATTTGGACAAAATTCGGAGCCGTAAATTTAAGCCGAGTCGTCCGCGCCGCAGGCGACAAATTTAAACTCAAATGTGAGGAAAAGCCCACGCCAGCAGCCTACTTCCCGCGTTTAGCTAAATTTATGCAAGACCGATTTATCCGCCTAAAAGCAAAGTTTTTGTAAAATCAAAAGCATTAAAAAGGACGAAAAAATGAGCGATTTTACAGATTTTACGCACCTGCACCTGCACACGGAGTATTCGCTGCTAGACGGAGCCAACCGTATCAAAGAGCTAGCCAAAACCCTAAAAAAACAAGGCGTCAAAGCCGCAGCCATCACCGATCACGGCAATATGTTCGGCGCGATAGACTTTTATAAAACGATGAAAAATGAAGGCATAAAGCCGCTCATCGGTATCGAAGCCTACATCCACAACGGCGAGGAGCTAGGCGATAAAAGCACCAAACAGCGCTTTCACCTCTGCCTCATCGCCAAAAACGAAATCGGCTACAAAAACCTGATGTATCTGAGCTCCATGAGCTATATCGAGGGATTTTATTATTATCCGCGTATCAACAAAAAGATGCTAAAAGAGCACAGCGAGGGTATCATCTGCTCCTCGGCGTGCCTGCAAGGCGAGGTGAACTGGAATCTCAACCAAAGCGAGCGAAATTTGCGTTTCGGCGCGGGCGGATATGAGGCGGCCAGGGAAGCCGCGCTGTGGTACAAAGAGGTCTTTGGCGATGATTTTTACCTCGAGATCATGCGCCACGGCATCGGCGATCAGCGCAGGATCGACGATGAAATCCTGCGCCTAGCAAAAGAGCTAAATATCAAGGTAATCGCAACCAACGACACGCACTATACGTTTAAGCAACGCGCGGGAGCTCACGAGGTTTTCATGTGTATCGCGATGAATAAACTGCTTGACGATCCAAACCGCCTACGCCACAGCGTGCATGAATTTTACGTCAAGACGCCTGCGCAGATGAGCGAGCTTTTCGCCGATATCCCCGAAGCCGTCGCAAACACGCAAGAAATCGTAGATAAATGCGACCTCACGATAAAGCTAGGCGACGCTACGCCGCCAAATTTTAAATTTACGCTCGAGTACGCCGCCGAGCGAAATTTGAGCCTGCCCGAGCCTGATAAACGCTACAGCATACCAAACGACAGCGTGCTGTTTGAACACGAGTGCAGGCAGGGGCTGGAGGAGAGGCTGAAATTCGTCCCCGCAGAGCGCCACGAGGAGTATCGCACCCGTCTGCAGCGTGAGATAGACATCATAAACAAGATGAACTTCCCGGGCTATATGATGATCGTTTGGGACTTTATCAACGAAGCTAAAAAGCGCGGCGTGCCGGTAGGCCCGGGACGCGGCTCTGCGGCGGGAAGCCTAGTTGCGTATAGTCTAAAGATTACCGACCTTGATCCGCTGCCGTATAACCTACTTTTCGAGCGTTTTTTGAACCCTGAGCGCGTGAGCATGCCCGATATCGACGTGGACTTTTGTCAAAACCGTCGCGGCGAGATCATCGACTACGTCATCGAAAAGTACGGTAAATTTAACGTCGCGCAGGTTATTACTTTTGGTAAACTGCTGGCAAAGGGTGTCATCCGCGACGTCGCTCGCGTATGCGATATGCCCTACGCCGAGGCCGACGCGATGGCAAAGCTCATCCCAGACGAGCTAGGCATCACGCTGGAACAAGCCTTTGAAAAAGAGCCAAAGATCGGCGAGCTGATAGCAAGCAACTCAAATGCAAATAGAATTTGGAAATTCGCTCTTGATCTAGAGGGCTTAAACAGGAACGCAGGCATGCATGCCGCAGGCGTGGTCATCTCAAACGAGGAGCTGTGGAACAAAACCCCGCTTTTCCGCCAGCCAAACGCCGAGGAGGATCACTTCGTAACGCAGTATAGCCTAAAGTACCTAGAGGACGTCGACCTCATCAAATTTGACTTCCTGGGGCTAAAGACGCTAACCGTGATCGATAACGCCGTAAAGCTCGTCAAAAAGAGATTTGGCAAAGAGATAATCTGGGAGCAGGTCAATAAGAACGACCCCAAAACCTACGAGACGATCAGTAGCGGCCAGACGCTGGGACTGTTTCAGATAGAGAGCGAAGGCATGCAAAAAGTCGGAGCCGATATGCGCCCTGACTGCTTCGAGGATATCATCGCGATGATCTCGCTTTACCGCCCGGGCCCAATGGATCTTATACCGGATTTCATCAAGCGTAAGCACGGCCTGGAGCCTATCACGTACATTTTCCCCGAGCTTCAGCCGATTTTAGAGCCCACATACGGCGTCATCGTCTATCAAGAGCAGGTTATGCAAATCGTGCAGACTATCGGCGGCTTTTCGCTAGGAGGCGCCGATCTCGTGCGCCGCGCGATGGGTAAAAAGATAAAAGAGGAGATGGATAGGCTAAAGGGCAAATTTATCGAAGGCGCCGAGGCACAGGGGCTAGACGGCAAAAAGGCCGATGAGCTGTTTGAGCTCATTTTGCACTTCGCTTCGTACGGATTTAACAAATCCCACGCCGCGGCCTACACCTACGTGACCTTTCAGACGGCATATCTAAAGACCTACTATCCGGCCGAATTTATGGCGGCTCTCATCACGAGCGAGGAGACCAATGCCGATAAGATTTCGCGCTACATCGACGAGTGCAAGCGCCTAGATATCGCTATCCTGCCGCCATCGGTCAACAAATCTGCCAAAGAATTCTCAGTCGTTAGCGAAGGGGGCAAGGACGCCATCATCTACGGCCTAGGCGCGATAAAGGGCGTCGGCGGCGCGGCGATAGAAAATATCCTAGAGGAGCAGGCTAAGGGCGAGTTTAAAGACATCGACGACTTCGTCTCGCGCGTGGATAACTTTAAGGTAAATAAAAAAGTCTTTGAAAGCCTGATAAAATCGGGCTCGTTTGATAGCTTTGGCCTAACGCGCAAGATGATGCTAAACAACCTAGATAACATCGTGGAGGCGTGCAAAAACGCCGCTACCATCAAGAAAAACGCGGCCGAGAGCCTCTTTGGCGACGACGAGAGTATGGGTACGGTTAAAACTAGTCTCGTGCGCGACGACTCCGAGCTAGAGCTAAAAACCAAGCTCAAATTTGAGCTAGAAAGCGTGGGTATCTACCTCTCGGGCCACCCGCTAGACGAGTACCGCGAGCAAATCTCAAAGATAAAATACACGCTAAGCGATAAATTTGACGAGCTGCCGGAAAACGGCGAGATGCTGCTCGTGGGCAAAATCGAGGATCTAACGACTAGGATCAGCAAGAAAAACGGCAAAAAAATGGGTACGATCGAGATGCTGGATTTCCACGGTACGGTCGAGATCGCAGTCTTTGACAGGCAGCTTGGAGCTGTCGAGTCGATGAGTGCCGATGAGCGCGATTTGCCGCATGCGTTTAAGGTTCGCTACTCCAAAGACGGGCAGTTTATGCGCATAAATTTGGATAAAATTTTGACTCTTGACGAGGCTATGGGCATGGATTTTTCGCATCCGCTCGAAAAATACAAAGAGCAAATCGAGCAGATCAAACACACGCCTAGCAAGGACTTTGGCAAGATAGATAAAACGAGCGAGATCCTAGTCGTCGGCAAGATCGCCGAGATCGCTAAAATCCCTAGCAAAAAAACCGGCAAAGAGTTTATGATGCTAAGCATTATGGATCTTTTTAGCACGTTTAAGGTTGCGGCGTTCGACTCCGAAAAAGGGCTCATCGAGAGCCTAAGCGACGAGCAAAAGGACGCTCCGCTAGCCTTTAAGGTGCGCTACAGCCGCGACGATCAGGGCGCTCGCATAAATCTAATCGACGTCGTGAGCCTAGAGGACGCGCGCGATATGAATTTCCAAAGCAGAAGCTTTAAACAGCGCAAGGAAAGTAGCGGCGGCAGCTACCAAAACGGCTCGGCAGCTAGCGAAAGCAGGGCAAAAAGAGAGCTTGAGGATCTGGTTTTGGAGCTAAATTTGGATGAAATGGGCAAGGATCTCATCACGCAAATTTACCGTGCCGCCATCGGCGAACACCGCGCCGCAGCCGATAAAAACAACAAGCGCCTGATCATCCGCATCAAAGACGCGCAAGAAGGCCGCGCACTGGTTTATACGACGGAGTTTATCGTGGGGGATGGGTTTAGCGAGAGGGCTTTAGGGCTAAAACAAGCCGTTTAAATTTGACGGCTTGTCTCGCGAGCGCTTTTTTAAATTCAAATTTGACTGATCTATCAGCAAACTTCGGGCTTAAATTTAAAAGAGAAAATATGCGAAAAGCGGCCTAAAAGAGCTAATGAAGCTTGAAAAAGCCTGTCTCTTATACACATCTCCGAGCCCACGAGACCGTACTAGATCTCGT
>CALBNA010000317.1 GCA_937896205.1 uncultured Campylobacter sp.
TGTATAAGAGACAGAATTTAGCCTGCGATATAAAATAAGATTTGCAAGTATTTCGAGGCGATTTTTTGAGTTAGAAGCTAAAATTTTGCGCAAGCTAGACTTCTGCTTGCAGTTGCGAGCGCAAGAGAAGCAAAATTTCTCTCAAAAGCGCTCGCAAGATGATCCTTTTGAAAAAGGCGAGCCGCTAGCGAATTTGCCCGCCTCCGCGGACGACGTATTTATAGGTCGTGAGCTCCCTCACCCCCATCGGCCCTCTGGCGTGCAGCTTTTGCGTGCTGATGCCGATCTCGCCGCCAAATCCAAACTCGCTTCCGTCGCTAAAACGCGTCGAGGCGTTGGCGTAGACGACCGCGCTGCCCACTTCGTTTAAAAACCGCTCGACGTTTGCGTAATCCTCGCTTAAAATCGCATCCGAATGCCCGCTGGAATGCGCGTTTATAAAGCTAATCGCCTCGCCCGTATCCCGCACCGCGCGCACGGCTAGCACGAGATCCAAAAACTCGGCGCCAAAATCGCTCTCGCCGGCAGCCTTGACGTTTTTCGCACCTCGCAGATCCGACTCGTACGCGCCCAAAAGCTGCTCGCTCACGCGAAACTCGACCTCCGGCATTTCGCGCAGCAGCTCAGGTAAAATTTTGCCCGCAATGCGCTCGTGTAAAAGCACGCACTCAACGGCGTTACAGACGCTTGGGCGCTGGGTTTTGGCGTTTTTGATTATCTTTGCGGCCTGCTTTAAATTTGCGCTCTCATCGACAAAGATATGACACACCCCTGCACCCGTCATGATGATCGGTACGGTCGCATTTTGCGCGATAAAATCTTTTAAGCTCTTGCCGCCGCGCGGTATCAAAACGTCGATGTACTCGCTCATTTTTACCATTTGCGCCACCACTTCGCGTTCAGGGCTTTCTACAAGCTGCACTGCGCCCGTCGGTAAGCCAAATTTTGCCCCCGCCTCGTTAAATAAATTTACTAAAAAAATGTTTGAATTTAGCGCGCTGGCGCTGCCTCGCAGGATCACTGCGTTACCGCTTTTTAGCGCCAAAGCTGCCGCGTCGATGCTGACGTTTGGGCGACTCTCGTAGATGATACCCAGCACCCCCAGCGGCACGCGCACACGGCTGATTTGCATGCCGTTTGGATGGCTCCAGCCGCCTAGATTTTCGCCCACGACCTCGGCAAAGCCCGCTACCTCGCGCACGCCCTGCGCCATGGCTTCGATGCGGGCGTTGGTTAGCCTTAGGCGGTCTAGCAACGCCAAGCTAAGGCCTGATCTCTCACCGTTTGCAAGGTCTTTGGCGTTTGCCGCTTTTATCGCATCCTTTTGCGCGAGCAGCTCGTCCGCCACGGCGTTTAAAATTTCAAATTTAGTCTTGCTGTCAAGCCTCAAAAGCTCGCTGCAAGCGGCCTTTGCGCGCTTACATATATCTAAAATATCATTCATTTTCGCTCCTTAATTTATAAAGCGCCCTCTCTTAGGCGCAAAGAGTAACACGACAAAGCAAAATTTAGCGATGCGCCTACTAAAATTCACCTTTAAATTTGAACTGATTATAGCCAAATTCGCCCGAATTTTATGCGAGCGTAAAAAATACGCTATAATCACCAAAATTTATAAAAAGGAAGCAAAATGGGCGGAATAAAAGAGTTTTTAAAACACGAAGCCAGCGGCGGGATTTTGCTGATGATCGCTACGGTCGCGGCACTGCTATGCCAAAACACGTTTTTGAGCGATTTTTACAACGAGTTTTTAAAGACCAAATTTACCGTAAGCTTCGGCGAATACGGGCTAAGCAAGCCGCTAATCTTGTGGGTGAACGACGGGCTTATGGCGGTATTTTTCTTTCTCATCGGGCTTGAGTTAAAGCGCGAGGTGCTAGAAGGAGAGCTAAAAAACCCGTCGCAAATCGCGCTACCGGCCATCGGTGCAGCAGGCGGACTCATAGTGCCCGCAGTCATCTTTTATCTTTTTACGAAACACGACTCCTTCGCGCTTGGCGGCTGGGCGATACCGACGGCGACCGATATCGCATTTGCTCTTGGCATCTTGAGCCTACTTGGGCCGCGCGTACCGACTAGTTTAAAAATTTTCCTCATGACGCTAGCCATCATCGACGACCTTTGCGCGATCGTGATTATCGCGCTATTTTACACGAGCGAGCTTAGCATTCAAATGCTTGCGGTCGCGAGCGTTTGTCTAGCCGCACTTTTCGCGCTAAACAGACTCGGCGTAAAAAGCAAGGCGGCCTATCTAATCGTAGGCGCGGTGATGTGGGTAGCGGTGCTAAAATCAGGCGTTCACGCTACTATTGCCGGCGTCGTGGCGGCATTTTTTATACCGCTTAGCTTTAAAGACGAGCCCGGCAAATCGATGCTAAAAAGCATCGAGCACGACCTACACGGCTGGGTGGCGTTTGGCGTGCTGCCGATATTTGCCTTCGTAAACGCAGGCATCTCGCTGCGAGGCGTCGGACTGGACGAGATTTTGTCTCCGGTCGCGCTAGGCACGGCGCTGGGGCTTTTCGTCGGCAAGCAAGTCGGGGTATTTGGATTTAGCTTTTTAGCGATCAAATTTAAGCTAGCCAAGCTGCCCGAGGGGTCAAATTTTATCCAGCTTTACGGCATCGCGGTGCTTTGCGGCGTCGGGTTTACGATGAGCCTTTTCGTCAACAGCCTAGCCTACAACGACACGGACGCCTTTGCCTACACCGATAAGCTTGCTATCTTGCTAGGTTCGGTAGTTTCGGGCGCCGCCGGGTTTATAGTGCTTAAATTTAGCACCAAAAATCCGGGCACGATAGAAAAACGGTAGTGAGCAAAGCGGCTCACTCCCGCCGGCCGCTGCGTAATCTATAAATCAAATCACAAACTACGCCGCCAAACGCCGCAAAAATCGCGCCGATAACCAGAGCTACGGCAAGATTATAAAGCGCGCTATCGTTTGCAAGCGCGTAGGCGTCAAACCGCACGTAAACGCCCCATCTGCCGCCCATGCCCTCGGGCGCAAAGAGCAGCCCGCTAAGCGCGAGAAAGCAAAAACCGCCTAGCACTACGAATTTTGCGACCGCGACGGTCAAATTTACGCCTCCGACGTCCGCGCGGCCATAGTTTAGACAAAAGACGGCGGAGAAAAAGCAGATCCAAAACGGCGCGGCGCAGGCGTAAAAAGCAAGCACGTTTAGGCTCGCGCCGTTGTTTGCAAAATCGCGCAAAAACGGCGCAAAAACCCGCACGCCTCGGATAAAAGGCAGCCAAAATTTAAGCTCTAAAATCTCGTCCGGGCTCAAATTTAACGCCCAAATCCCAAGCGCCGCAAAAAACAAGACCCCGAGCGAAAACGGCGCCCAGCTGGCTAAAATAGCTCGCTCAAGCGGACTTTTACGTGCCGTAATGTCGCGCCCAAATTTCGCTTTTGCCGATTCTTTTTCGTTCATTTTTTTCCTTAAATTTATCCGTATTTTAAATCGCGCTCAAAAATCAACCGTCAAATTTAACGGCGACCGTGCGGCTAGTTCGGACAGCCAAATTTGATCAAATTTAGCCGCCGCGTCCGCTTAAATTTTACCCGCCATGCAGCAAAATTTGCTCTAAATTTAGCGCAAATTTGACGCGATGACGACCAAATTTAGCCGCAGACAAACCGCCAAATTTAACCTAAATCAGCGCGATGTTGTCGATATGTAGCGCCTCGTCCTCGTATTTGTAGCCCAGAACCGCCTCGATCTCCTCGCTCTTGCGCCCTTTTATGAGGGCTAGCTCGGCTGATGAGTAGTTTGTTATGCCGCGGGCTAGCGCTCGGCCGCCTACGTCTTTGATGGCGAGCGTTTCGCCGCGCTCAAACTCGCCCACGACCTCACGGATGCCGACTGCTAGCAGGCTTTTGCCCTCTTTTAGCGCCTTTGCCGCGCCCGCGTCGATAGCGACCGAGCCATTATCCGCGGCCGAGTAGGCGAGCCAGTATTTACGCGAATTTATCCTATTTTTGCCCGCCAAAAAGAGCGTCCCGACCTCGCAGCCCTGCGCCGCTCGCACGATGTTTCGCGGATCCGCGCCGTTTGCGATGATGAGGTGCGTGCCGTTTTTGGTTGCCATTTCGGCTGCGGTTATTTTGGTGCGCATGCCGCCGGTGCCAAATTTGCTGCCCTCCGCGCCCGCGGCCGCTCTAATGCTATCATCTAAATTTTCGACCAAATTTATAAATTTAGCGTCCGCAAAAACGCTTGGATTTTTGTCATACAGCCCGTCGATATCGGTCAAAATCACGAGCAAATCAGCTTCGATTAGTCCAGCTACGAGCGCGCTGAGCGTGTCGTTATCGCCCACTTTTACGCCCCTTATTCCCTCGCCCATGACGGGGTCGTTTTCGTTGATGACGGGGATGATTTTTTTAGCGAGCAAGGAGCGCAGGACGCTGCGCATATTTAGGTAGCGGCGGCGGTCGCTAAAGTCGTCTTTGGTTAGCAGTAGCTGCGCGATCGTCTTGCCGTGCGCCCAAAATAAAATTTGATAAAGATGTATGAGTGAAACCTGCCCGATGGCGGCCAGGGCTTGCTTTTCGACGATGGATTTTGGCTTGTGCGCGAGCTTCATCTGCCCCATGCCCGCACCCACGGCGCCCGAGGTTACGAAGACCACTTCGGCGTTTTCGTTTAGTTCGCTTAAATTTGCCACGATTTGTTTGATTTTATCCTCGTTTAACGAACCGTCCGCGTTTGCTAGCGTCGAGGTGCCGATTTTTACGACCATGCGTTTTACGCCGCCTAAAAGCTCTTTTCTGTCCATTTTATCGCTCCGAAATTTTTGAAAATTATACCCAAAACGGCTTATTTTAAATTTTATGTT
>CALBNA010000318.1 GCA_937896205.1 uncultured Campylobacter sp.
AGCGGTTTAGATATGTCGATAAAAACGCTAATCTCAAAAGAGCTTCCGCCGATGCTGGCTAAAATCACAGCTCGACCGAAACAGCCTTGCGAGGATAAAAGCATAAGTTACGTTTCAGACGATTTAGAATATAAATTTTTTGAAGCGAACGACAAGATAAATTTAGAGATAAAAGAACAAAATCTACCGCAGCAAAATCATGATAATAAATAAAACATACGAGATCCCATCCTGCGACGATGTAGAGCTTGGCCTAAAGCGAGATTCGCTACTTGAGTTTAAGCTCTGCTACGACGATGAAAAGCCGGCTAGAGCCCTAGTTTTCATAGTGCCTGGGCTTGGCGGCGACGCGAACGAAAACTATAGAGAGCATTTAGCGCAGTTCGTAGCGAGCGAATTTGAGGTAGCGGTAGCTAGCGTAAACTACCACTGTATCGGCAGCAGACCGCAGACGGGGGCGAAGTATTTTTTAAACGATTTAGACAAAATAATCCTTAAAAACAAATGCTCTAAAATCGGTATAGAAATCCCAAACGATATCAGCTACGGCGAACTTTCGGTGCTAGATGCCTATCTGGGCAATATAAAATCAAGCGGCGGTTTGCCGAGTGATTTTAAATTAGAAATATCCGTCACGTTGCAACCGACCAAAAACGAATATCAAAATTTCGGCGTTATGCAGGCTCAAGACGTGATAAATGCTGCCCTTTTTATCAAGGCAAATCCGCCGTTTAAAGCCGCGACCGATATAAACGAGCTGCCAGTTGTCCTAGTCGGCAGTTCGCACGGCGCATACATAAACGCCTTAGCGGCCAAATTTGCGCCGTGGCTCGTGGACGGCCTCATCGACAACAGCAGCTACGCGAAGCTAAACTGGGAGCTCATAGGCCTAGGCAAAGAGGCGGATTATCTCAAATTTCGCGAATACTCGACCGATATATATTTTAAAAATATCAAAATTTACGTCTTTACCAAAACGATGTGGACGCTACTGGATAAATCCTCGTCCCGCTATTTCTCGCAGGCGCGCGAAGATATACGAAACGCCCTAGACGCCGCGCACCTAAAAGTCCAAAGCGAGTATCCAAAGCCTATCTATGTCGGCTACCACTGCGCCGTAAACGACCACTGCGCGTCGCCCGAGGAAAAAATACAGCTCTACGAGGAGCTACAAAAGCTCGGCTTTGACGCGACTTTGCACATGATAAAAGACGAGAGCGAGCTTGACGGCAGGTTTCTAAAAAAACTAACGCACGGCCTAGAGATGTCTATCAAGCTTTTGATCGCCAAGGAGCTGCCGCCGATGCTAGAAAAGATAGCATCCCGCGAAAAGCAAATTTGCAAAAACAAAAGCATAACCTATCGCTCGGACGATCTGGAATATAAATTTTCAGAGGCAAACGGTAAGATAAATTTGGAGATAAAAAGATGATTTTATTTGTAAAATTTGCGTTTGCTA
>CALBNA010000319.1 GCA_937896205.1 uncultured Campylobacter sp.
CTTTAAAATTTCTGAAAGAATTTCGCGGTGCGTATCCGCCGATATTTTGTAAAAATATTAAATTTTACGTCAAATTTAAGCAAATTTATCTGAGCGAAAAAACCCTTCGCCCATCTATGTCCAAAGATCCGTCAGATAGGAGTTTTGCGTCTTTGAGCGCCACTTCTTCGCCCTCAAAGTGCGTGATAAATTCTCTTGATTTTTCAAATTCGCTCTCAAATTTTTTAAAAATTTCCGCCCAAGACGGAGCCGTTTGCAGTCTCTTGCAAAACTCTCCGACCGCAACGCTAGGACTCACGTCTATATCTAAAATTCCGGCGTTTTCGGGCGCGTTTTTTAGATTTATACCCATGCCGCAAACGTAAATTTCGCCGACTCTCGTTGTCAAGGTTCCGCCGATTTTTTTGTCGTCTACGTAAAAATCGTTTGGCCATTTTAGCCAAATTTGAGAGCCGCGAGCCGCGAGCACTTCGCGCATTATCACCGAAAAGTAAATCGACGCCGACTCGCCCTTTAGATCACCTGGCAGCGCCGTTTCGCTCATACAAAATGAAAAAAATAGATTGCCTTCTAGCCCGCTCCAAGTGTTGTTTCTGCTACCGATACCTTGCGTCTGCTCTTTTGCCACGAGCGCAAAAGGTGGCTGTATTTCGCCGTTTCGCAGTCCTTCGACCAGAACTTTTTGCGTAGATGGGACGCTATCTGCGAACTCTATTCTCAAATTTTATTCCTTTTAAATTTACTGATAAATTTGACGTTGTGGCGCGCTTGCTACCGTTACTCTACTCATATTACAAAGCTATATCGCCGATACCAAGGCGCTTGCCGTTTAAATACGCGCTAGCATCCACCGGCTTTTTACCCGGCTCTTGCACCTTTATGATCTTGACCGCACCCTCGCCGCAAGAAACGCAAAAGCCGAACTTATCAATGTGCAGAATTTCGCCCGCGCGTTCAAATTTTCGCTCGCAGTATTCGCGCAAGATTTCTAAATCCAAGATTTTTAACCCGCTAGCTAGATAAATCCCCGGCCAGGGCGTTAGCGCGCGAAATTTATTATAAATTTGCTCCGCGCTCTGCTCAAAGCCAAAAAGCCCGTCGGATTTGCTTATCTTTTTGCAGTGCGTGGCCTGCGTGCCGTCCTGCTTTAGCGGCTTTAAATTTGCAAAATTTTGTAGCACTCGCACGATAAGCTCACCCGCCAAATCCCCGAGCTCGTCAAACAGCTGCGCCGCCGTTTTATCCTCGCAAGGCGTGTAGGCAAAATCAAGCATATCGCCTGTGTCAAGCCCCGCATCCATCAGCATCGCCGTCACGCCGGTCTGCTTCTCGCCCGCCAAGATCGCGCTTTGAATAGGGCTCGCGCCGCGATATTTAGGCAGGATCGAAGCGTGCAGGTTTATGCAGGGCGCGATATCAAGGACGGCCTGCGGCAAAATTTTACCGTATGCCGCAACCACGATAAAATCAGGCTTTAGCTCTTTTATCTGTGCCGTGACCGCTTCGTCTTTTAAGCTCGCAGGCTGAAAGATCGGCACGGCGGGCAGGTTCCGCTGTGCGTAAATTTTAACTTCGCTCGGAGTTAAAATTCTGTCTCTTATACACATCTGACGCTGCCGACGAAGAGGATAG
>CALBNA010000320.1 GCA_937896205.1 uncultured Campylobacter sp.
AGTTAAAACTATAAAGATAACAGCGAACTTTTTCACAAATCCTCCTAAATTTACGGCTTTTACGAGGCGGACAAAATTATCTTGCGGGCTTTAAGAGCTAAAATTTTAGTAAAATTCGCTCGCGAAAAATTTGACTAAAATTTAAAGGTTAAATTTGCGCGTGAGGCAAAAATTTATAATTATAAGCAGTTCCCTAAACGGCCGCTTTTTGCCTCTCGCTATCTAGCGTTTCTTGCATTTTAGCTCTTACGTTTTCTAGCCACTCAGGGTCGGCGGTGTCGATGAGATCTAGGCAGATGATTTTGATTTTGCCGTTTTTAAAGCTAAAATTTTTCACATCCAAGATGTCCGAACCCGTGATCACGATGGGCTGGATTTTTAGATTTAGCTTGTCGGCGATGATTTTTGCGCCGCCTTTAAACGGCAAAAGCTCCTTTGAGTGTGAGCGCGTTCCCTCGGGGAAAATCGCCAGCACGCGCCCTTTTTCGACGCGGTCTTGCGCGTCTTTTACGAGCTTGATGAGTGAGCGTTTATTTTCGCGCTCGACCGAGATCATTTGCGGTATGTGGATGATCTGGCCGATCACTGGTAGATCGGCTATCTCTTTTTTGGCGATCCAGCAGAGATTTTTAGGATAGACTTCCTCTAAAACGACGATATCTAGCATACTTTGGTGGTTCATGATGATCATATTCGCGCGCTCGTCAAAGTTGCCGATGACTTCGAGCGAATAAAATCCAAAAAGCCGCTGGCTCCTACCCCAAATTTTCCTCACGCCGTGAATATGCTTTTTAAAAAGCCACATGAAAAACACGACTAAAAGTATGCTGATCAGAAACTCGACCGCGAAATACGCGGCCTTTATCCTAGAAAATATCATCTTTTTTCACCCAGCCTATCTTGCCGTCGTCTAGTAAAATTTTGACGTAGTCCTCGCGCTCGCCGAGGATCTCGATCTTTTCCTCCGCTTTTGAGGTATAAAATACGCTCGAGTTTTGCGTAGGTAAAATTTTTACGTTTATGTTTTGTCTTAGCGTCGCGCCGCCAAACGGGTTGTAGCTATAAAGGATATAGGCTCCAAGGCCGACCACGACGACGAGAAAGATTGCGTCGCGCTTAAACAAAAACGTGATCAAAAATATACCGAAAAGCGCGTAAACTCCGATATTTTTGTAAATTTCAAATTTGCTTTGCTTCGGGTTTAGCCCGATTTGCGTGCTGATCTCGTCGTCTTCCACGACTACCGGGAGCGAAAAGCTCACGAAATCTTTTTTGGCCAGGCTAAAGTAGTTAAAATCTATCGAGGTTTTTTCAGGCGAAAATATCGCGAAATAATATCCGCTTTGCGCGTCAAATTCGCCGCTCGTGGAGTCCACGCCTTGCTTGATGATATCCTTGTCCTCGATGAAAAAGTCCGCGATGTTGCCTTTTTGCGCGTTTACCTCGACGATCATGATGAGATTTTTATCGTCAAATTTGTTGGTTTTGTATTTTTTTACTTCGAGATTTTGGGCGACAACGTGGTTGTATTTCTCGCCGCTTTTTAGCGCTACGATTTTAGGTAGCGAAAGCGTCAAATTCGCCGTTTGGAAAAACTCGCCGTTGCGCTTTAAATTTACCGTGATTTTTGGA
>CALBNA010000321.1 GCA_937896205.1 uncultured Campylobacter sp.
CTTTACGTCCAAGCCGCAAGCAATCGCGCGATTAACAAGTCAAATTTGCCCAGGCAAAAACCGAGCAAAACAAACCAACATCACGCAAGTATCGCAAGCGACCGAGCCCCAAAACAAATCTAGCCCGCAAAAATCCTAAACGCCGCCCAGACGCAAAGAGCGCCGACTACAACGCCGATGGCAAAAGCTGAAGCGACGTAGAGTTTTTGCTTTTGTCTGATCTGCTCAAATTTCTTTTCGTGATGCTTTTTGATGCCCTCAAAGGTCAAATTTAAGATCTTTTCGTTCGTTTGATTTAGCGCATCGGCAAAGCTCTTTATCTGCTCGTCGTTGATGTATCGCATGGTCTTGCGCGTCGCGCTCGCCAGGCGCTCGTAGTCCTCGCTGTTTTCCCAGAGCTCGACCACCGTGTTGTTTTCGATGCGCTCTTTTAGTTCTAGCGTCTCTTTTAGCTCGTTTTGTTCGACTAGTTGCGTTCCCATCACGCCTCCTTAGTTGATAGTTCCTATCTTGTCGCCGTATTTTAGCTTTTGCTCGGCTGCTAGATCAAATTTGACTGCGCCCTGCTCGCTAAGAATGAGGATCGTAGAGCCCAGCTCAAACATCCCCAACTGCTCGCCCTTTTTCGCGCTTAATTTTTCGTATTCGTAGAGCGCGACGTTGCCGGCGCAGGCGTTAGTCTGTATGCGCGCGTCAAAGTCAAATTTCATCTTGCCCACGTTTAGCGCGCCAACGAAGACCAACCACATCTTTTTACCGCTTACAAGCTCGCATTTTAGCACCACGCGCTCGTTTTTGGCGTATAGATTAGGCACCTTTAGCAGCGCGCTGACGGCCACGCTATATAGCTCGCCAGGCACGTAGAGTGCGGATAATATCCTCATATCGCAAGGCGCATGGTAGCGGTGATAGTCGCGCGGGCTGAGATAAATATTTACGTACTCTAGCTCAGCGTCTCGCTCACTACGGTCCATACTGTCGCCCAGAAGCTCAGCTATGCCGTACTCGTGCCCCTTGACGCTGATTGCTTTTAGCTCCTTGCTCACTCCGCGCTCAAGGCACGTACCATCGCTAGGACTGATGAAAGCCTGCGGCGAAACGTCGAAATTTCGCGGACGCTGTAGCTCGCGGGTAAAAAGCGCCGTCAGGCTCTCGTACTCTTTTGGCTCTTTAAACTCGCTCATGTCGATTTTAAAGCCGCTTACGTATTTTTCATTGATAAATGTTTGCAAAACCCTCGGAAATCTAACCGCCGCCACAAACCCGAATATCCTAGAAATAACCCCCCTCATACCTCTCCTTTTAGTCTTAATAACGAAATCTCGCTAGGCGCCATCACGCGCACCGGCGGCCCCCAAAATCCGGCTCCGCGGCTAACGTAAATTTGCGTATTTTTGTTCGCGCTATATAGCCCTGCGACGTATTTTTGATCGAGCCTTACTAGCAGCGAAAACGGGAAAATCTGCCCGCCGTGCGTGTGTCCGCTCACCACCAGATCCACGGGCGCGCTTTCGTCCATGTATTTTAAAAATTTAGGCTGATGAGCGAGCAAAACGGTAGGCAAATTTACGTCGTGACCGCCTAGAGCCGCGACTAGATCAGGCTCGTACGCCTTAAATCTAAAACCGATGATATCATAAACGCCGGCTAAATTTACCCCGCCGACTTGCACGTTTTCATTGCCTAAAATTTTAAAATTCGTCGTCTCGCGGATCACTTTTAGCGTGCCCTCGATGCCGCTATAGTACTCGTGGTTGCCTGGTACGTAAAATGTGCCGTATTTACTCTTTAGCTCGTTAAATGGCGCGATAAACTCGGCCAAACGGTGCGGCGGCAGATCCGCGATATCGCCCACGATCGCGACCTGTCTCTTATACAC
>CALBNA010000322.1 GCA_937896205.1 uncultured Campylobacter sp.
GGGCTCGGAGATGTGTATAAGAGACAGGTCTTTAACAAAATGAACGTCAGCAAGGATGCGGTGGAGCTTGAAGTAAAAAGCAAAGCCGCACAGCTACCCACAAGCTCAAACGTCAGCAAAGAAAACGTGCAAATTTCAAAAGAGCTCATAAACTCGCTTGAAAGCGCAAAAGCTCTGATGGTGAGCCTAGGAGATAGCTATATCGCGGTGGATACGTGGATTATTTCAGCGCTTGAGCTACCTGAAATCAAGCAAATTTTAGGCAAATTTACCGACGTTTTAGAGATCCGCAAAAATTTAGAAAGCATAAGAGCAGGGCGCAAGATAGATAGTCAAACCGGCGACGAGACGCTAGATAGCTTGGAGAAATACGGCATCGATCTAACCGCAAAGGCGCTAAATAAGGAGCTTGATCCAGTCATCGGGCGCGACGAAGAGATCACGCGAATGATGCAAATTTTAATAAGAAAAAGCAAGAATAATCCTATTTTATTAGGCGAACCTGGTGTGGGTAAAACCGCTATCGTCGAGGGCCTTGCGCAAAAAATCGTGGCAAAAGACGTGCCTACGAGCCTAGCAAACAAACGCGTAATCGCGCTTGATATGAGTGCGCTGATCGCGGGCGCAAAGTACCGCGGCGAATTTGAAGACAGGCTAAAAGCCGTCATAAACGAGGTAAAAAGCGCGGGAAATATCATCCTTTTTATCGACGAGATCCACACTATCGTGGGTGCGGGAGCTAGCGAAGGCAGCATGGATGCGGCAAATATCCTAAAACCCGCGCTTGCCAGAGGCGAGCTACACGCCGTGGGCGCAACGACGCTAAAAGAGTACCGCAAGTATTTTGAAAAGGACGCCGCATTGCAACGACGCTTTCAGCCCATCGACGTAAAAGAGCCTAGCGTAAACGAAGCGCTTCAAATTTTACGCGGTATAAAAGAGCGCCTCGAAGTGCACCACGGCGTGACGATAACCGATAGCGCGCTGGTTGCGGCGGCAAAGCTAAGCGACCGCTATATCTCAAACCGCTTTTTACCCGATAAAGCGATCGATCTCATCGACGAGGCCGCAGCCGAGCTCAAAATGCAAATAGAAAGCGAGCCCTATGAGCTAGCCCGCATCAAGCGCGAGATCGTAACGCTGCAAGTCGAAAAAGAGGCGCTAAAAATGGAAGACGAGGCCAAAAACGCGGCTCGCCTAACCGAGATAGAAAAGCAAATCGCAGATCTAAACGAGCAAAAACACGCCCTTGACGGCAGATTTGAAAACGAAAAGGCGGTTTTCGGCGGTATCTCAAAAGCTAAAAAAGAGATAGATAGCCTAAAAAGCGAGGCCGAGATAGCGCGCAGAAACGGCGATTTGCAGCGCGCGGCCGAGATAGAATACGGCAAAATTTTAGAAGCGGCCAACCGCCAAAAAGAGCTCGAAAAAAAATGGGACGAGATGAAAAAAAGCGGCGTGCTACTAAAAAATCAGGTCGATGAGGAGCTGGTGGCAGAAATACTAAGCAAATGGACGGGAATTTCGGTCAGCAAAATGCTAACTAGCGAAAAGCAAAAATATCTGATGATCGAGGAGCATTTGCGCGAAAGCGTCGTCGGTCAGGATGCCGCGCTGCACGCTCTAGCAAGAGCCATCAAGCGAAACAAAGCCGGCCTAAACGAGGGCGCGCGTCCGATCGGATCGTTTTTGTTTTTGGGGCCTACGGGCGTGGGTAAAACACAGTCGGCAAAGGCTTTGGCTAAATTTTTATTTGACGACGAGCGCGCGCTCATACGCTTTGATATGAGCGAATACATGGAAAAGCACAGCGTCTCCCGCCTGCTCGGAGCGCCTCCGGGATACGTGGGCTACGATGAAGGCGGACAGCTAACAGAAGCCGTGCGCAGACGTCCGTATAGCGTCATACTTTTTGACGAGATCGAAAAGGCTCACAAAGACGTGTTTAACGTGCTTCTTGGCATCCTAGACGACGGAAGGGCGACTGATAACAAGGGCGTGACGGTTGATTTTAAAAACACGATCATCATCCTCACGTCAAATATCGCGTCAAATTTCATCATGGATCTAAAAGGCGAGGAGCGCGAACAGGCGGTAAAAAACGAGCTTAAAAACTACTTTAAACCCGAGTTTTTAAACCGATTGGACGATACGATAATCTTTAATCCGCTTGATGAAGACGGGCTAATAAAAATCGTAGATATAATGTTTAAAGAGCTTGAAAAAACGCTGCAAAATCGCGGTATAAAAGCAAGCCTAAGCGAAGAGGCGAAGAAATTTATCGCGGGTGCGGGCTTTGACATCGTTTACGGCGCTAGACCTTTGCGCCGCGCACTCTATGAGCTAGTCGAAGATCCGCTAGCCGATATGATCCTGCGCGACGAGCTTGAAAGCGGCGACGAGATCATAGTCGGCAGTGACAAAGAAAAAATAACGATCTCTAAAATTTAACCCAAATTTACGGTCGCGTTTTCCGGCGCGACCGTTTTTCATCCCTCATCAAATTCTCTAAATTTAGCCGCGCAATTATCTTATATTGTATAGACTGCTCAAATTTGAAAACAGCATATTGACTCGCAAATTTAGCAAGCTCGCGTGCCGTTAGCCACCCGAGTCAAATTTGAAACCGCTCAAATTTAGTGCCTATTCTCCGCTTAGCTCCTCGGCTACCTGAGCGGCGAGTTTTAGCTTTTCGCTATCAAAATGCGTGTAAATGCGCGAGGTGTTTAAGCTCGCGTGTCCGAGCGCTTCTTGCACCAGAACCAGGTCTTTTTGCTTTTTGTAAAGCATCGTGGCAAAGGTATGGCGCAGCATGTGAGCACCGTTTTTTTCCTTACGGATTCCTGCTTTAAAGAGTATCTGCTCGACGATGCGGCTCACGTAGGCCTGCGTTAGGCGCGTGCCTTTTTTATTGATAAAAAGATAGCCTTCTTTATTTATATAGTTTATCGCGATCGCGTCCAGATGGGCTTCGATAAGGCGGCGCTTGATCATGACGACGCGGTATTTGTTGCCTTTGCCGCGGATTCTTATGACGTAGAGTTCGCCGTCCTCGGCTATGTCTTTGTGCTTTAGATTTAGCGCCTCGCTCACGCGGATGCCGGTAAAAATGATAATTTTGATGATGAGCTTGTTGCGGTTGGCATTGCTTTTAAACTCCGCGTTTTCGATCGCTTCCAAAAATCTCTTGACCTCATCCTCGCTCATAAACTCAGGCAGTTTTTGCCCGCGCGCTCCGCCCACGCCGCCCCAGTTTTTTAGCTCGATGTCAAAGACGTGCGCCTTGCCGTCCTCTTCGTTTTGCTTATCCAAAAATGCGAAAAAATTTATCGCGCTTATGCGGTAGTTTTTCTTGCTCGCGTCGCTTAGTCCGCCCGTGACGCTAGCTAGCACCTCGCTTAGCAGCTCTTCGTCGATCTGTTTTAGGCTCTCTAGCTCGTAAAATTTGAGCGTCTCGAATATCTTTTTAAGCGGATTAAAATATGTATTTATACCCGTTAGTCCCGCGTTTCTAGCCGATTTTACGAGGCCGTCTAGCTGGTCGATATTTTTTATATCGCGGCTAAGGGCAAAATTTACGCTTGCTAGCGCCTTTGGGTCGCGAAGCTCTTTGTTTGAGAGCGAGCTAAGCTTAAATTTGACGTATCTCGTGAGCCAAAATATAAACGAGTTTTCAAAACTATCCTTGCAATCAAGCGCGTATTTCAAGATATTTTCCTTAAATTTATAAATTTATCTTGCAACCGCAACACTAAGCCCTTGCGGGTAAAATTCTAAAATCTCGTTTTGTGCAGGCAGGCTCCACACGAGCGTCGGAATTTTAAAATTCCAACGCCGCGCAAGAAAGTGAAATTTTAAAATTTCAAGCTGCACGGTAGCGCTAAATTCC